>NZ_JBHTTQ010000244.1:0-1009 GCF_042794475.1 Streptomyces sp. NPDC056527 | reverse complement strand
GTCCCACATGGCAGAGGCCGTTGCGGAACACTCCGCAACGGCCTCTCGCTTGCAGGCGCAGGACGGCTCTACACGGGGTCGGCGGCCACTCGGAACCCGATGTTGCCGGTCGAACTGTCGGGCGTGTTGGAGCTGCGGGCGGCCACCCGGTAGCGGTTGCAGTAGGAGTCGTGGCACAGGTACGAGCCGCCGCGCATCGCCCGTGAGGTCTCCTCGTCGGGGGCGAACCGGTCCGCACACCACTCCCAGACGTTGCCGACCGTGTTGTAGAGCCCGAAACCGTTGGGTCGGAAGGACTTCACGGGAGCCGTACCGACGTAGCCGTCGTCGGCGGTGTTGACGGTGGGAAACTCGCCCTGCCAGATGTTGCACATGTGCCGGCCGCCGGGCTCGAGCTCGTCACCCCACGGGTAGCGGCGCTGCTCCAGGCCTCCACGGGCCGCGTACTCCCACTCGGCCTCGGTGGGCAGACGGGTGTCCGACCAGGCGCAGTAGGCCTGGGCGTCGTTCCAGGACACGTGGACGACGGGGTGGCTCTGACGGTCGGTGACGTGTGAGCCCGGCCCTTCGGGGTGACGCCAGTCGGCTCCTTCCACCGCCCGCCACCAGGGGACGGCCGCCACGGGCGGGGAGATGTCCGCGACCGGGTCGGAGAGGAAGGCGCCGAAGGTGAAGGAGAAGCCGAAGCGCTCGGCCTCGGTGAGGTGTCCGGTGGCCTTGACGAACGTGGCGAACTGGGCGTTGGTCACGGTCGTGGCCGCGATGCGGAAGGGCTCCACGGCCACCTCGCGCACCGGCCCCTCGGCGTCCGCGGGGAAGCCGTCCGGGTCGTCGGTGCCCATGAGGAAGCGCCCTCCAGGCAGGGTGAGCAGCTGCCGAGCCACCCGGGAGGGCCGGGGCGAGGGGCGGGGCGGTGCGAGGGTCACTACCGGGACGTGGGAGTGACCAGGGGTGCAGCATTCGGGCATGACGGCTCCGTCGGAACGATGGGGCGGCCGGCACCCGTGCC
>NZ_JBHTTQ010000243.1:0-1073 GCF_042794475.1 Streptomyces sp. NPDC056527 | reverse complement strand
TCCCCGTCGATGTGGACTCTTGGGGGAGATAAGCCTGTTATCCCCGGGGTAGCTTTTATCCGTTGAGCGATGGCCCTTCCATGCGGAACCACCGGATCACTAAGCCCGACTTTCGTCCCTGCTCGACTTGTAGGTCTCGCAGTCAAGCTCCCTTGTGCCTTTACACTCTGCGAATGATTTCCAACCATTCTGAGGGAACCTTTGGGCGCCTCCGTTACATTTTAGGAGGCGACCGCCCCAGTCAAACTGCCCACCTGACACTGTCTCCCGGGTCGATAAGACCCGTAGGTTAGAATTTCAATACAGTCAGGGCGGTATCCCACCAGCGCCTCCACCGAAGCTAGCGCTCCGGTTTCAAAGGCTCCTACCTATCCTGTACAAGCTGTACCAAAATTCAATATCAGGCTGCAGTAAAGCTCCACGGGGTCTTTCCGTCCTGTCGCGGGTAACCTGCATCTTCACAGGTACTATAATTTCACCGAGTCTCTCGTTGAGACAGTGCCCAGATCGTTGCGCCTTTCGTGCGGGTCGGAACTTACCCGACAAGGAATTTCGCTACCTTAGGACCGTTATAGTTACGGCCGCCGTTTACTGGGGCTTCAATTCGCACCTTCGCTTACGCTAAGCGCTCCTCTTAACCTTCCAGCACCGGGCAGGCGTCAGCCCCTATACTTCGCCTTACGGCTTCGCAGAGACCTGTGTTTTTGCTAAACAGTCGCCTGGGCCTATTCACTGCGGCTCTCTCGGGCTTGCACCCTAACAGAGCACCCCTTCTCCCGAAGTTACGGGGTCATTTTGCCGAGTTCCTTAACGAGAGTTCTCTCGATCACCTTAGGATTCTCTCCTCGCCTACCTGTGTCGGTTTGCGGTACGGGCACCTCTCACCTCGCTAGAGGCTTTTCTTGGCAGTGTGGAATCAGGAACTTCGGTACTATATTTCCCTCGCCATCACAGCTCCGCCTTAATGGAAACGGGATTTGCCTCGTTTCCGGCCTAACTGCTTGGACGCGCATATCCAACAGCGCGCTTACCCTATCCTTCTGCGTCCCCCCATCGTTCAAACGATGTATAGG
>NZ_JBHTTQ010000242.1:0-1143 GCF_042794475.1 Streptomyces sp. NPDC056527 | reverse complement strand
ATAGGGGCCTTCGCGACAGGCACCGTCACAGTCTTGACCGCCCCCGGCCCGGCGACGGCCACCGGTTCCCGAGGCGATCAGGAGACAGGCGACCTTGACCAGCATCACGCAGTCCACCGCCCCATGTCACGTCCCGGCGGACGCCGAGGACGTCCTGCTCGGCGTGGACACTCACAAGGATGTCCACGCCGCAGCCGTCATCACCGTGCTCGGCGCCGCCCTGGACGGTCGCAGCTTCCCCGCGACCAGCGATGGCTATCGGCAACTCCTCGACTGGGCACGGTCATTCGGCGTCCTGCGGCGGGCCGGCGTCGAGTGCACCGGCTCATACGGAGCCGCCCTGACCCGTCACCTGCGCGCCGAGGGCATCGAGGTGACCGAGGTCAACCAGCCCGACAAGGCCGCCCGACGCCGCCACGGCAAGACCGACGCCATCGACGCCGAGGCCGCAGCCCGCGCCGTGCTGACCGGACGAGCCACCGCCGCGGCGAAGACCGGCGACGGTCCAGTCGAGATGCTCCGGCTGTTCAAGCTGGCGAAGGGGTCCGCGATCAAGTCCAGGACCCAGGCGATCAACCAGCTCAAGAGCGTCCTGGTCTCAGCTGACTCCGCCCTCCGCGAGTCGCTGGACGGGTTGAGCAACCCGCACCTGTTCAAGCGGTGCGCCGACCTCGATCCCCAGCACGCGAGGGGGCCGGCCGGGGCCGCCCGTCACACCTTGAGGCTGCTGGCCCGCCGCATCCGGCACCTGACCGAGGAGATCGACGATCTCAACAAGCGGATAGCCGAGGCCGTCGAAGTCAGCACGCCGGGCCTGCTGGAAGTCCGCGGCGTCGGCCCGGACAGCGCCGCTGCCCTGCTCATCTCGGCCGGCGACAACCCCGAGCGACTCGTCAGCGAGGCGTCCTTCGCAGCGTTATGCGGCACCAGCCCGGTCGAGGCTTCCTCCGGGAAGACACAGCGCCGCAGGCTGAACCGTGGCGGCGACCGCCAAGCGAACGCCGCCCTCTACCGGATCGTCCTCAGCCGTCTGCGCTGGGACGACCGCACCCGCGACTACCTGCAACGACGTCTGACCGAGGGCAAGACACGCCGCGAGATCATCCGCTGCCTCAAACGCTACGTCGCACGAGAGATCTACCG
>NZ_JBHTTQ010000241.1:0-1177 GCF_042794475.1 Streptomyces sp. NPDC056527 | reverse complement strand
ACCTACGCCCGGTACCACGGCATACGTCCTGGCTGGCAGAGCAGATCGGTCAGAGCGTGGTTCGAGCCATGGAGGAGGGTCTACGAACGCCACCGGCTGTGGTCGGCCGACGGAACATGGGACGGCTGCTGCAGCAGGTCGAGGCCGACGACGCAGCAGATGAGATCGACTGGAACGTCTCAGTTGACTCCACCATCGTGCGAGCCCGTCAACACGCGGCTGGCGCCCGCACCGACCCGTCGCCGGTCATCACGCCAAAGGGGGCCGAACCGCACGTACATCAGGGCGAAACCGCCGGGCAGCGTCTACACGTCCGCCTGGTGGCGGTGGGGGTGGAGCGGCAGGTGAGGCTCCGGGCCGCTCGCGCGGCGGGTTCACCACCAAGCTTCACCTGAGCGCGGACGGCCGATGCCCCCCACCGACACTAGTCGTCCCCCGGGACAGCGAGCGGACTGCACCGAGTTCAGGGCCGCGCCGGAGAAGATCCGAGTTCCGAAAACCGGGCCGGCCCCGCAAGAAGCCCGACAGCCTTGCGGCGGACAAGGCCCACAGCAACGGTCCTATTCGGGACTACCTGCGGCAACGCGGCATCCGGCACACCATCCCGGAGAGACCGACAGCCGGGCCGCCCAGCTCCGCAGAAGGACGCACCGTCGAACTCGACATCCACGCCACCGCCTCCCAACGCGACATGGTCCGCCCGCAGCCTCTGAGGGTCCACCACTCCTGCTGTGCCGTGGGCGGCTCCGGGGGTCCTGCGCATGCCTAGGTCCTTCCCGCGGGAGGCGGGGAGGTGCGACAGCGCCCCGTCGGGCTCGGCGGCAGGCGGGACCAGGTGTGCAGTCGCAGCGGTGGTGGTCCGCGAGGACCGTGGACCGACGCACCTCCACCCGCGGCCCGAGCGCACCCGGGCTGCGCACGCACGCACATCAGCGGCATACGGGAGGCGCCCGCCCTCGCCACCCTGACCTTTGCGGTCTTCATGTGCGGGATCCGTTCGGTTGTGCGAAGAAACGTGCAGAACGGCGGTTACGTGGCCTGGTCAGGCGGTTGGAGTAATGCGCCGGGTGGTGCGACCGGTGGTGCGCCGGAGCCGGTAAGGGCTTGCTGTTGATCGTTGAACGGATGGGTGTAACGGTCAGTGAATGTCAGGGCCACGTCTGTCGCATATGCGTGC
>NZ_JBHTTQ010000239.1:0-1259 GCF_042794475.1 Streptomyces sp. NPDC056527 | reverse complement strand
GTTCCGGCATGTGGCCGGAACCGCCCCACGCGCTTGTGTCGGGGATACTGGTAGGCGCAGACGTAGAGGGAAAGGCCACACATCGTGACTGAGATCGAGATCGGGCGCGGCAAGCGCGGCCGCAGGGCGTACGCGTTCGACGACATCGCCGTCGTACCGAGCCGGCGCACCCGGGACCCGAAGGAGGTCTCGATCGCCTGGCAGATCGACGCCTACCGCTTCGAGCTCCCCTTCCTGGCCGCCCCCATGGACTCGGTCGTATCGCCGCAGACCGCGATCCGCATCGGCGAGCTCGGCGGCCTCGGCGTGCTGAACCTCGAGGGTCTGTGGACCCGGTACGAGGACCCGCAGCCGCTGCTCGACGAGATCGCCGAGATGGACGAGGCGACCGCGACGCGCCGTCTGCAGGAGATCTACGCCGCCCCGATCAAGGAAGAGCTGATCGGGCAGCGCATCAAGGAGGTGCGCGACTCGGGCGTGGTCACCGCCGCCGCGCTCTCCCCGCAGCGCACCGCGCAGTTCTCGAAGGCCGTCGTCGACGCCGGCGTGGACATCTTCGTCATCCGCGGCACCACGGTCTCCGCCGAGCACGTCTCCGGCGCGTCCGAGCCGCTGAACCTCAAGCAGTTCATCTACGAGCTCGACGTCCCGGTCATCGTCGGCGGCTGCGCCACGTACACCGCGGCCCTGCACCTGATGCGCACCGGCGCCGCGGGTGTCCTGGTCGGCTTCGGCGGCGGCGCGGCGCACACCACGCGCAACGTGCTCGGCATCCAGGTCCCGATGGCGACCGCGGTCGCCGACGTGGCCGCGGCCCGCCGCGACTACATGGACGAGTCGGGTGGCCGGTACGTCCACGTCATCGCCGACGGCGGTGTGGGCTGGTCGGGCGACCTGCCCAAGGCGATCGCCTGCGGCGCCGACTCGGTCATGATCGGCTCCCCGCTGGCCCGTGCCACGGACGCGCCCGGCAAGGGCCACCACTGGGGCATGGAGGCCGTCCACGAGGACGTGCCGCGCGGCAAGCTGGTCGACCTGGGCATCGTCGGCACGACCGAGGAGATCCTCACCGGTCCGTCGCACACCCCGGACGGCTCGATGAACTTCTTCGGCGCCCTGCGCCGCGCGATGGCGACGACGGGCTACAGCGAGCTCAAGGAGTTCCAGCGCGTCGAGGTCACGGTCGCGGACGCGCAGCACAAGCGCTGACGTTCTTCCGTCAGGTACGCAGAGGGGCCCCGCACCAGCCGGTGCGGGGC
>NZ_JBHTTQ010000238.1:0-1262 GCF_042794475.1 Streptomyces sp. NPDC056527 | reverse complement strand
AACCTTGAAGGGTGACCGTGATGAGCACTGTCGATCTCCAGGGGTAGACCCGGCTCGATGTGGGTGACTTTCCAGTCGCGGTTCCACCAGGGGAGCTGCTCTCCCTGGGCTACACCGCGCTGACGCTGTGGATCGGCGGCGACGTGGTCGTCGGGACGCTCGCCCGGTTGATCGGACTGCCGACCGGCGACGCCACGCACACGGTGGTGTACGCGGTCCTGGCCGCCTGCACGGTCGTCGCCGCGGTGTACGGCTACAAGCTGCTGCTCCGGCTCAGCAAGGCGCTCGCCATCGGCATGACCCTGCTCCTCGCGCTCGGCCTGGTCGCGTACGCGGGCGACGTCACCACGGCCGCCGTGCCCGAGACCCCCTACCTGCTCGGCTCGTTCTGGCCCACCTGGGTGCTCTCGGCGGTCGCCGCCGGACTCAGCGGCCCGGTCGCCTTCATCACCCTGCTCGGCGACTACACCCGCTACATCTCCCCCGCGAAGCACAGCTCGAAGACCGTCTGGCGGACGACCTGTCTGGGCCTCCTCGCCGGACTCCTCATCCCGCAGCTCTTCGGTACGTACACGGCGCTGGCGGCGCGCGGCGGCGCCGACTACGCGGGCCCCCTCGTCGCCGCCTCGCCCGTCTGGTACCTGGTGCCCCTGCTCCTCGCGGCGACCGCCGGCTCGGTCGGCAACGCGGGTCTGATGCTGTACTCGATGGGCCTCGACCTGGACGCGATCCTGCCGCGCGCCACCCGGGCGCGGGCCACGCTGGTGGTGGCGGCGGTGGCCACCGCCTTCGTCTTCCTCGGTCATTTCGCCTCGGACGCGCAGACCGCGATGACGTCGTTCGTGCTGCTGCTGACGGCGATCGGCACGCCCTGGGCGGTGATCACGCTGATCGGCCACGCGCGGTGCCGCGGTACGTACGACCCGGAGGCGCTCCAGGTCTACAACCGCCGGGCGCGCGGTGGCGTCTACTGGTTCCGGGCCGGCTGGCACCCGCGGGCCACGGCGTCCTGGGCGCTGGGCGCGGCCGTGGGGCTCGCGTCGGTCTCCACCCCGCTGTACGAGGGGCCGCTGCTCGCTCTGACGGGCGGGATCGACTGCAGCTTCGTACTGTCCGGCCTGGTCGGCGGCGCGGTGTACGCGATCCTGACGCCGGGCACGGCGCCGAAGGCCGAGACCGGGGAGGCGGCGGCCGAAGCCGCGGCCGTCTGACGGCCGCGGGAGGGTCCGGAACGCGCGAACGGCCCCGGGGCGGTGTGCCCC
>NZ_JBHTTQ010000237.1:0-1345 GCF_042794475.1 Streptomyces sp. NPDC056527 | reverse complement strand
CGCCGGTCGGCAGTCCGATCAACCGGGCGAGCGTCCCGACGACCACGTCGCCGCCGATCCACAGCGTCAGCGCGGTGTAGCCCAGGGAGAGCAGCAGCCCGACCACGGAGCCGACGAGCCGCCCGCGTACGCCGAAGAAGGCGCCGCTCGAGGTGGAGAGGTTCGTCGCCGTGCGCAGCGAGACGACGGCGAGCGGGGCGGTCACGGCGACACCGACGACCGTGCCGACGAGCACGGAGGTCACCGAGGCCCACAGCCCGAGGCCGAAGGAGACCGGCAGCCAGCCGAAGACGATCACGCCCAGGCAGAGGTTCGAGCCGAGCAGGATCGACAGGAGGTCCCGCGGTCCGCTGGTGCGTTCCGCTTCGGGGATGGTGTCGACTCCGCGCTGTTCTATCGGCATGGGTACTCCCTGCGGGGAAGAGGAGGCGGGGTGGGGGGCGGCTCATCGAGGTGAGTTTGAGCGGCGCTCAATGTGACCCATGCCAGTGCACCACGTCAATGCTTGGTCGTGAAGGTTTCTATGTTTAGAGTGTCACTCAAACAGGAGGTGTTTCTGACGTGCGACTGACCCCCACGGAACGCGACCGGCTGCTGCTCTTCGGCGCCGCCGAGCTCGCCCGGTCCCGCCGGGCGCGGGGCCTGCGGCTCAATGTGCCGGAGGCGACCGCGCTCATCGCGGACACCGTCTGCGAGGCGGCTCGCGACGGCCTACGGCTCGCCGAGGCGATCGCCGCCGCCCGGTCCGTGCTCGGCCCGGACGACGTCCTGCCGGGGGTGGCCGATGTCGTCACCGAAGTGCATGTCGAGGCCGTTTTCGACGACGGCTCGCGGCTCGCGGTCGTCTCCGACCCGATCGGCGGCGGGAAGCTCGGCGAAGGCGCGCCGGGCGCCCTGCTCCCGGGTCCCACCGAGGCCGAGCCGTCGCCCGCGCTGACCGTGGGCGTCCGCAACACCGCGACGGTCCCCGTCAGCGTCACCTCCCACTTCCACTTCTTCGAGGCCAATCCGCGCCTCGACTTCGACCGGGCCGCCGCCTACGGAATGCGGCTGGCGATTCCCGCCGGAGCGTCGTTCCGCTTCGATCCGGGCGGCGAGGCCGAGGTCGGACTCGTCCCCATCGGCGGCGCACGCGTCGCCATCGGCTTCGCCGGTCTGGTCGACGGCCCGCTGGACGCGCCGGGCGCGAAGGAAGAGGCCCTGCGACGCGCCGCTGCCTGCGGCTACCTGGGAGTTGAGGCGTGATGGATCCGTACGAGTACGCATCGGTGCACGGCCCGCGTGCGGGTGACCGGGTGGTGCTGGGTGATTCCGGGCTGGTGGTCCGGGTGGAGTCGGACTCGCA
>NZ_JBHTTQ010000236.1:0-1368 GCF_042794475.1 Streptomyces sp. NPDC056527 | reverse complement strand
GCGCGGTGTCCTCGAAGACGGCCTCGATCACGGCGTCGCAGCCGGCCAGGTCGGCCGGGTCGCCGGTCGGGGTGATCCGGGCGAGCAGCTCGTCGGCCTTCTCCTGAGTGGTACGGCCCCGGGCGACGGCCTTGGCGCAGAGCCTCTCCGAGTACTCCTTCCCCTTGGCGGCGGCCTTGGCGGTGACGTCCTTGAGGACGACCTCGATGCCCGCGCGGGCGCAGGAGTACGCGATGCCCGCGCCCATCATCCCGGCACCGAGGACGGCGACCTTGGTCACCTTGCGCGGCACGATCCCGCGAGGCCGATTGGCGCCGGAGTTGACTGCCTGGAGGTCGAAGAAGAACGCCTGGATCATGTTCTTCGCGGTCTGACCGGTGACCAGCTCGGTGAAGTAGCGAGACTCGATAGTGAGCGCGGTCTCGAAGTCGACCTGGGAGCCCTCGACGGCGGCGGCCATGATGTCGCGCGGGGCTGGGTACGGCGCCCCGTTGAGCTGCTTGCGCAGGTTGGCGGGGAAGGCCGGGAGGTTGGCGGCGAAGCGCGGGTTCGAGGGGGTGCCGCCGGGGATCTTGTACCCCTTGACGTCCCAGGGCTGCTGCGACTCGGGGTTCGCGTCGATGAAGGCGCGTGCCTTGGCGAGCATCTCCTCGGGCGTGGCGGCCACCTCGTGGATCAGGCCGTTCTCCAGCGCCCGCTGGGGGGAGTACTGGGTGCCCTGGAGGAGGACCTTGAGCAGGGCGTCGGCGATGCCCATGAGGCGTACGGTGCGGGTGACGCCGCCACCGCCGGGCAGCAGGCCGAGGGTGACCTCGGGCAGGCCGATTTTGGAGCCGGGCGCGTCGAGCGCGACACGGTGGTGGGAGGCGAGGGCGATCTCGTAACCGCCGCCCAGGGCCGCGCCGTTGATGGCGGCGACGACCGGCTTGCCGAGGGTCTCGATCCGGCGCAGAGCCCGCTTGATCCGGATGGTGGTGTCGAAGGCGGCCTGGCCCTCATCGGGCCGCAGTCCGATCATGGCGTTCAGGTCACCGCCCGCGAAGAAGGTCTTCTTCGCGGAGGTGATGATGACGCCGCGGACGGAGTCCTTCTCAGCCTCCAGGCGGTCGGCGACGGCGACGATCGATGTGGTGAACGCCTGGTTCATCGTGTTTGCGGACTGGTTGGGGTCGTCGAGGACAAGGGTGACGATCCCGGTCCCGTCCTGCTCCCAGCGAATGGTGCTGGACTCGCTCATCAGGGGGTGCTCCGTATCGGGGGTGTGGACGGGGATGTCAGACGCGCTCGACGATGGTGGCGATGCCCATGCCGCCGCCGACGCACAGCGTGGCCAGGCCGTAGCGCTTGTCCTGGCGCTCCAGCTCGTCG
>NZ_JBHTTQ010000235.1:0-1543 GCF_042794475.1 Streptomyces sp. NPDC056527 | reverse complement strand
ATCCCCCAGGTTTTCAACCCTGGTGGGTTCGGTCCTCCACGAAGTCTTACCTCCGCTTCAACCTGCCCATGGCTAGATCACTCCGCTTCGGGTCTTGAGCGTGCTACTGAATCGCCCTATTCGGACTCGCTTTCGCTACGGCTTCCCCACACGGGTTAACCTCGCAACACACCGCAAACTCGCAGGCTCATTCTTCAAAAGGCACGCAGTCACGACCCATTGGGTAAACCCAATGAGCGACGCTCCCACGGCTTGTAGGCACACGGTTTCAGGTACTATTTCACTCCGCTCCCGCGGTACTTTTCACCATTCCCTCACGGTACTATCCGCTATCGGTCACCAGGGAATATTTAGGCTTAGCGGGTGGTCCCGCCAGATTCACACGGGATTTCTCGGGCCCCGTGCTACTTGGGTGTCTCTTAAACGAGCCGTCAATGTTTCAGCTACGGGGGTCTTACCCTCTACGCCGGACCTTTCGCATGTCCTTCGCCTACATCAACGGTTTCTGACTCGTCTCACAGCCGGCAGACTGTGAAAAAGAGATCCCACAACCCCGTATGCGCAACCCCTGCCGGGTATCACACGCATACGGTTTGGCCTCATCCGGTTTCGCTCGCCACTACTCCCGGAATCACGGTTGTTTTCTCTTCCTGAGGGTACTGAGATGTTTCACTTCCCCTCGTTCCCTCCACATGCCCTATGTGTTCAGGCATGGGTGACAGCCCATGACGACTGCCGGGTTTCCCCATTCGGAAACCCCCGGATCAAAGCCTGGTTGACGGCTCCCCGGGGACTATCGTGGCCTCCCACGTCCTTCATCGGTTCCTGGTGCCAAGGCATCCACCGTGCGCCCTTAAAAACTTGGCCACAGATGCTCGCGTCCACTGTGTAGTTCTCAAGCAACGACCAGCCACCCATCACACGCCACCGAAGTGACGCTTTACTGGGGCCGGCATCGCGAAGATACAAACCTTACGGCCGTACCCTCAGATACCCAACAACGTGCCAAGCGTGAGCCACCCTCCGTGTCCTTCTTTCCACGCCGAAGCAGTACTGGAAGAACCATCGAGTTCACTCACGCCAACTAATCAACGTTCCACCCATGAGCTGACCGTGCAGAACGTTTGTCTGCAATCGGTACTGTGCTCCTTAGAAAGGAGGTGATCCAGCCGCACCTTCCGGTACGGCTACCTTGTTACGACTTCGTCCCAATCGCCAGTCCCACCTTCGACAGCTCCCTCCCACAAGGGGTTGGGCCACCGGCTTCGGGTGTTACCGACTTTCGTGACGTGACGGGCGGTGTGTACAAGGCCCGGGAACGTATTCACCGCAGCAATGCTGATCTGCGATTACTAGCAACTCCGACTTCATGGGGTCGAGTTGCAGACCCCAATCCGAACTGAGACCGGCTTTTTGAGATTCGCTCCGCCTCGCGGCATCGCAGCTCTTTGTACCGGCCATTGTAGCACGTGTGCAGCCCAAGACATAAGGGGCATGATGACTTGACGTCGTCCCCACCTTCCTCCGAGTTGACCCCGGCGGT
>NZ_JBHTTQ010000234.1:0-1838 GCF_042794475.1 Streptomyces sp. NPDC056527 | reverse complement strand
GGTCAGGTGGTTGGCTGGCCGGGGACCGGTCAGGCCGGGTCGATGTAGGCGACGGCCAGGTGGACCGGCCTCCCGCAGGTCGAACTGCGCTTCGTGCGTGCTTACTTGGCGCCGAGACCGGCGTCGGAGACCTCGGGCTTACCGGCGGCCTTCAGCACCTTGTTGAGGAGCGTCAGGTCGTAGATGCCGTTGAGGTCGGGCTCCTTGAGCAGACCGGTCTTGACCGCGTAGCCGGCCTGCGTCTTCAGCGTGGCGGCCAGCGGGTCGTCGAGGATCTGGATGCTCGGCCATGCCGGGTCGATGACCGCGGCGCCGAGCTCCTTGCCGGTCTCGGCCTTCAGCGCGGCGTTGGCCGACGCCTTGGCCTTGTCCGGGTTGGCGTTGATCCACTCGTTGGTCTTCACCGTGCCGCGCAGCACGGCCTCGACCACGTCCGGGTGCTCCTTCAGGAAGGTCTGCGACACGATGATGTTCGTGATCACGAACTTCTTGTCGGGCCACAGCGTGGACTCGTCGAGCAGGACCTTCCCGCCCTCACTGACCAGCTTGGAAGCGGTCGGCTCCGGCACCCAGGCGCCGTCGATCGACCCGGACTTGTACGCGTTCGGGGTCACCTTGTTGTCGCTGCGGACCACGGAGACATCGCCCTTGCCGCTCTCGGAGTCGACCTTCCAGCCCTTCTCCGAGATCCAGTTGAGGAACGCGACGTCCTGGGTGTTGCCCTTCTGCGGAGTGGCGATCTTCTTGCCCTTGAGGTCATCGAGGGTCTTGATCTTGGCCGGGTTGACGACGAGCTTCACGCCACCGGATGCCGAGCCCGAGATGATCCGCAGGTTCTTGCCCTTGGACTTCACGTAGCCGTTGATGGACGGGGAGGGGCCGATGAAGCCGATGTCGAGTGAGCCGCCGTTGAGCGCCTCGATCTCGGACGGGCCGGCGTTGAAGGTCTGCGGCTTGATCGTGGTGCCGCCGAGCTCCTTCTGGATCAGCCCTTCCTGGATGCCGACGAGGGCCGTGGCGTGGGTCAGGTTCGGGAAGTAGCCGATGCGGACGGTGTCGGCGGAAAGTTTGTCGCCCTTGGCGGCCACCTCGGTCTTCTTGCTGTCGTCGGCCTGGGAGCCGTAACCGCAGGCGGTGAGCAGAAGGGGAAGCGCTGCTGTGACGGCGATGGTGCGCAGGGTGGTGAGCGGTCTTGCGGCAGACACGGAGGTGCCCTTTCAGGGGATGGAAGTTCAGGGAAGTGCGGACTAGTGCGATGCGGAGCCGTCGGCATGCGTGGCGTTCACCCCCTGCCGTCGGCGACGGGATCGCCGTCGTGGGCTGAGAGGCTGGTGTGCGTCGGTTGCCGCGGAGGTGCATGTCGAATCGCGATCGATGCCACGCCGCACCCGAGGAGATGCGGTCGTGGAGATGCGGGGTGCCCGGCCGACGGAGGGCGGGGCGACAGGTGGTGCGGGGTTGCGCTCTGTGCAGCCGGCTCTGTGGCCGGGGTCAGACAGGCTGACAGATGGCGCTGGACGTACGGCCGAGGTCGATATGGCGGCGAGAGGTCAGAAGGGGAAGCGGACGGCCCGCGTGGTTCATCGTTCGCATGGCCACCTCTCCCCATCCCTAGTTTTCCCACCTGGTTGGTAGGCATGGTGGCAGAGGGCGGCGCTTACCCCAAGAGGATGACCATATTATGGACAGTTCCGTCTCGTTTTGTGAGAACCCGCTGGTGGCGCGGCCTGGAGAACCGTCCCATCCGCCCCGTCGCGCAGCGAGGCGTGGTGCGGCGGTCAGGCGTCGGCTGACGTCCGCCGCGGGTCCCCCTCGGCCGCCGGGCAGGGACACCTGCC
>NZ_JBHTTQ010000233.1:0-1846 GCF_042794475.1 Streptomyces sp. NPDC056527 | reverse complement strand
TGAGGACAAGCCCTCGGCCTATTAGTACCGGTCAGCTCCACCCATTACTGGGCTTCCACATCCGGCCTATCAACCCAGTCGTCTACTGGGAGCCTTACCCTCTCAAGGAGGTGGGAATACTCATCTCGAAGCAGGCTTCCCGCTTAGATGCTTTCAGCGGTTATCCCTCCCGAACGTAGCCAACCAGCCATGCCCTTGGCAGGACAACTGGCACACCAGAGGTTCGTCCGTCCCGGTCCTCTCGTACTAGGGACAGCCCTTCTCAATATTCCTACGCGCGCAGCGGATAGGGACCGAACTGTCTCACGACGTTCTAAACCCAGCTCGCGTACCGCTTTAATGGGCGAACAGCCCAACCCTTGGGACCGACTCCAGCCCCAGGATGCGACGAGCCGACATCGAGGTGCCAAACCATCCCGTCGATATGGACTCTTGGGGAAGATCAGCCTGTTATCCCCGGGGTACCTTTTATCCGTTGAGCGACGGCGCTTCCACAAGCCACCGCCGGATCACTAGTCCCGACTTTCGTCCCTGCTCGACCCGTCGGTCTCACAGTCAAGCTCCCTTGTGCACTTACACTCAACACCTGATTGCCAACCAGGCTGAGGGAACCTTTGGGCGCCTCCGTTACCCTTTGGGAGGCAACCGCCCCAGTTAAACTACCCATCAGACACTGTCCCTGATCCGGATCACGGACCGAGGTTAGACATCCAGCACGACCAGAGTGGTATTTCAACGGCGACTCCACCATGACTGGCGTCACGGCTTCAAAGTCTCCCACCTATCCTACACAAGCCGAACCGAACACCAATATCAAACTGTAGTAAAGGTCCCGGGGTCTTTCCGTCCTGCTGCGCGAAACGAGCATCTTTACTCGTAGTGCAATTTCACCGGGCCTATGGTTGAGACAGTCGAGAAGTCGTTACGCCATTCGTGCAGGTCGGAACTTACCCGACAAGGAATTTCGCTACCTTAGGATGGTTATAGTTACCACCGCCGTTTACTGGCGCTTAAGTTCTCAGCTTCGCAACCCCGAAAGGTCACTAACCGGTCCCCTTAACGTTCCAGCACCGGGCAGGCGTCAGTCCGTATACATCGCCTTACGGCTTCGCACGGACCTGTGTTTTTAGTAAACAGTCGCTTCTCGCTGGTCTCTGCGGCCACCCCCAGCTCACGGAGTAAATCCGATCACCAGTGATGGCCCCCCTTCTCCCGAAGTTACGGGGGCATTTTGCCGAGTTCCTTAACCATAGTTCACCCGAACGCCTCGGTATTCTCTACCTGACCACCTGAGTCGGTTTAGGGTACGGGCCGCCATGAAACTCGCTAGAGGCTTTTCTCGACAGCATAGGATCATCCACTTCACCACAATCGGCTCGGCATCAGGTCTCAGCCTTAATGTGTGACGGATTTGCCTATCACACGGCCTACACCCTTACCCCGGGACAACCACCGCCCGGGCTGGACTACCTTCCTGCGTCACCCCATCGCTTACCTACTACCACCTTGGTTCGCCGGCTCCACCACTTTCCTTTCCCCGAAGGGTCCGGAACGGCTTCACGGGCTTAGCATTAATGGGCTCGATATTGGGCGTTTCAAAGCGGGTACCGGAATATCAACCGGTTGTCCATCGACTACGCCTGTCGGCCTCGCCTTAGGTCCCGACTTACCCTGGGCAGATCAGCTTGACCCAGGAACCCTTAGTCAATCGGCGCACACGTTTCTCACGTGTGTATCGCTACTCATGCCTGCATTCTCACTCGTGAACCGTCCACAACTCGCTTCCGCGGCTGCTTCACCCGGCACACGACGCTCCCCTACCCATCACAGCACCCGTTGGGGCTTA
>NZ_JBHTTQ010000232.1:0-1892 GCF_042794475.1 Streptomyces sp. NPDC056527 | reverse complement strand
GCCCCGGTAGTCCGGGGCGGCCGCCTTCGTACGTACGACTGACGACTCAGCTGAACGAGTCGCCGCAGGCGCAGGAACCCGTGGCGTTCGGGTTGTCGATCGTGAAGCCCTGCTTCTCGATGGTGTCGACGAAGTCGATGGAGGCGCCGCCCAGGTACGGGGCGCTCATGCGGTCGGTGACGACCTTGACACCGTCGAAGTCCTTGACGACGTCGCCGTCGAGCGAACGCTCGTCGAAGAAGAGCTGGTAGCGCAGGCCGGAGCAGCCGCCGGGCTGTACGGCGACGCGCAGCGCCAGGTCGTCGCGGCCTTCCTGGTCGAGCAGGGCCTTGACCTTGGCCGCGGCGGCGTCAGACAGGAGGATGCCGTCGCTGACAGTGGTCTTCTCGTCCGATACGGACATCTGCTTCTCTCCCGGTTTGTACGGAGACTGCTTGCCGACGGTTGCAACCGGCGGGGCCCCGGATTCATTCCGGGCGAGGCTCGGCTTTCACGTCTTATCCCCTTCATGCTCGCACACCCGCTCGCCGTCCGGAGAACAGCAAGATCCGATCCGCGGACCGCGAATGCGTCACATCGACACTATGGACATCGTCAAACTGACGTGAAGCGGTTATGATAGATAGCGTCATTTAGACGAAAAGGTCTTCCGCAGAAAGAAAGGGTGCGTGACGTGACCACCGCCCAGCCCCTGGACGTCCAGCCGACGCCGCTCGCCCTCCTGCTGCTCGGCCGCGAGGCCGACCCCAAGAGCGAGCGCGGAGTGGAGTGTCCCGGCGACCTTCCGTCGCCCTCCGACCCGGATCTCGTGGAGCGCGCCCGCGCCGCCAAGGAGAAGCTCGGGGACAAGGTCTTCGTCCTCGGCCACCACTACCAGCGCGACGAGGTCATCCAGTTCGCCGACGTCACGGGCGACTCCTTCAAGCTCGCCCGCGACGCGGCGGCGCGCCCGGAGGCCGAGTACATCGTCTTCTGCGGTGTGCACTTCATGGCCGAATCGGCCGACATCCTCACCACCGACGACCAGAAGGTCGTCCTGCCGGACCTCGCGGCCGGCTGCTCGATGGCCGACATGGCCACCGCCGAGCAGGTCGCCGAGTGCTGGGACGTGCTGACCGAGGCCGGGGTGGCCGAGCAGGTCGTGCCCGTCTCGTACATGAACTCCTCGGCCGACATCAAGGCCTTCACCGGCAAGCACGGGGGCACGATCTGCACCTCGTCCAACGCCAAGCGCGCCCTGGACTGGGCCTTCGAGCAGGGCGAGAAGGTGCTGTTCCTGCCCGACCAGCACCTGGGGCGCAACACCGCGGTGCGTGAGATGGGCATGTCGCTCGACGACTGCGTTCTGTACAACCCGCACAAGCCGAACGGCGGCCTGACCGTCGAGGAGCTGCGGAACGCCAAGATGATCCTGTGGCGGGGTCACTGCTCGGTGCACGGCCGGTTCTCGCTGGACTCGGTCAACGACGTGCGCGAGCGGATCCCGGGCGTGAACGTGCTGGTGCACCCCGAGTGCAAGCACGAGGTCGTCGCGGCGGCGGACTACGTCGGTTCGACGGAGTACATCATCAAGACGCTGGAGGCGGCCCCGGCCGGCTCCAAGTGGGCGATCGGCACGGAGCTGAACCTGGTCCGCCGCGTGGCCGTCGCGCACCCGGACAAGGAGGTCGTCTTCCTCGACAAGACGGTCTGCTTCTGCTCGACGATGAACCGGATCGACCTGCCGCACCTGGTGTGGGCCCTGGAGTCGCTGGCCGAGGGCAACCTGGTCAACCGGATCGAGGTCGACAAGGAGACGGAGAGCTTCGCGAAGCTCGCGCTGGAGCGGATGCTGGCACTGCCGTAACGGTTCTCCGCTACGTACGCCGAGGGCGCCCCGCATGGTGCGGGCC
>NZ_JBHTTQ010000231.1:0-1955 GCF_042794475.1 Streptomyces sp. NPDC056527 | reverse complement strand
CACGAGAGATCTACCGACTTCTCGTCCCAGCGAACACTCCGGCTGACCAGACAGGACCCGCCAGCGTCGCCGCTTGACATCCATAGGGGCATCAATCTGAAGGCCGCCGTCGCCCGGGTGCTGGGGCTGAGCCGGGCAAGGGTGGAGGCCGACCGGTGGATCGCGTTCAGGGCGCACTTCGGGATCGAGAGCTTCTACTGCCGGCCCGGTATCGAGGGCGCCCACGAGAAGGGCGGAGTGGAGGGGCAGATCGGCTACTTCCGCCGCAACCACTTCACCCCGGTGCCCGAGGTCGACTCTCTGGCCGAGCTGAACGAACTCGTTGACCAGTGGGATCTTCACGACGGACGGCGCCGGATCGGTTCGCGGCCGAGGACGATCGACGAGTACTTCGAGGTCGAGCGGCCACTGCTGATGCCGCTGCCCGAGGAACCATTCGAGACAGGTCGGCTGTTCACTCCGAGGGTCGACCGCTACAGCCAGATCGCGGTCCGCACGAACCGCTACTCGGTGCCGGTCCGGCTGATCGGCAAGCGGGTCCGGGTCGTGCTGCACGCCTCTCACCTGGTGGTTTACGACCGTATCGTGGAAGTGGCCCGGCACGAGCGTCTGATCGCGAAAGGCGGCTGCCGCCTGGATCTGGACCACTACCTGGAGGCCCTGATCCGCAAGCCTGGCGCGTTCCCCGGCGCCACCGCACTCGAACAGGCCCGCTCTGCAGGCAAGTTCACCCCGGTCCACGACGCCTGGTGGGCCGCAGCGGTGAAGGCCCACGGCGACACCGCCGGCACACGGGCCCTGATCGAGGTTCTGCTGCTGGCCCGGCACATCTCGCACGAGCACCTCGTCGCCGGCCTCGCGGCGGCTCTGCGGGCCGGGGCACTGACCGCGGACGCGGTCGCCCTCGAAGCCCGCAAGATCGCCCAGGCCGAAGACGAACCCGCCGGGAATCCTTCGCCGGCCGGTGCCGCAGGGGCGACCGTGACGTTTCTGCACGAATGGCGGCTCGCGCATCTTCCCCCGGACACCAGGCCGCTGCCCTCGGTGACCCACTACGACCAACTGCTCCGACGCCGTCGCGCCAGCGGCGGTGAACACCGCGAGGGAGAAGCACAGTGACCCTGCCCCGCCAGCGAGGACTGACCGAGTAGGCCGCCACCACGGCCATCGACACCGCCTGCCGCCTGTTGCGGCTGCCGTCGATCAGGAACGAGTTCTCCGACATCGCCGACCGGGCGCTGAAGGACCAGATGACCTACCGCGGCTTCCTCGCCGAGCTGCTGATGGCCGAGTGCGACGACCGATCCAGGCGCCGTTCCGAGCGCCGGATCAAAGCCGCCGGATTCCCGCGGGACAAGTCCCTGCGGACCTTCGACTTCGACGCGAACCCGAACATCGACGCGGCCACCATCCACACTCTCGCCAGCTGCGAATGGATCAAGAAGAGCCAGCCGCTCTGCCTGATCGGCGACTCCGGGACGGGCAAGTCGCACATGCTGATCGCGCTGGGGACCGAGGCGGCGATGGCCGGCTACCGGGTCAAGTACGTGCTGGCGACGAAGCTGGTGAATGAGCTGGTCGAGGCCGCCGATGAGGAGCAGCTCCCCAAGACGATCGCCCGCTACGGCCGCGTCGACCTGCTCTGCATCGACGAACTCGGCTACATGGAACTCGACCGCCGCGGCGCCGAACTCCTCTTCCAGGTCCTGACCGAACGCGAAGAGAAGAACAGCGTGGCCATCGCCTCCAACGAGTCGTTCGGCGGCTGGACCGAGACGTTCACCGACCCCCGCCTCTGCGCGGCCATCGTCGACCGCCTCACCTTCAACGGCACCATCATCGAGACCGGCACCGACTCCTACCGCCTCGCCAGCACCCGAGCCCGCGCCGAGGAGGCAGCCAAGGCCGGCTGATCCCTGCCGCTACCTACCTCGACGGCCCGCCGCCCTCCGGGC
>NZ_JBHTTQ010000230.1:0-1996 GCF_042794475.1 Streptomyces sp. NPDC056527 | reverse complement strand
TGCGATCTGCACAGCCTGACTCCCAGTCCATCCGTGACGTTCAGCGGAGGATAGAACCAGGCACTGACAGGTCCAGATGTTAAAGAACAAGCTAAGGCCTGTCGTCAAATGTCACGCCCGCATCAGGAGCAAGGCGAGGGCGACTGCTGCTTCGTAGGACTCGGTGGTCTTGTCGTACGGGTGGCGATGCCTCGCCATTGCTTGAGGCAGTTGAAGCACCGTTCCACGATCTTGCGGTGCTTGTAGATCTCGTGGTCGAAGGTCGGTGGGCCGCCTCGGCGGCTGCCTCGCCGGGCCCGGTTGCGGACCTGGTCGAGCCGCTCAAGAATCCTTTGAGGCCCCGGCGGCGGAGCCAGGCCCGGATCGCCTTCGAGATGTAGCCCTTGTCGCCCAGGACGTGATCGGGCCGGACGGACCCGGGGCCGACCGGGTCCGATCCGGGGCACCCGGATCATTTCCATCACGGCGGTGAACTGGGTGCAGTCGTCGGTGTTACCGGCCGTGACGACGAAAGCGAGCGGGCGGCTGCCCCGCCCGTAACAGCCAGGTGGATCTTGCTGTTCAGACCGCCTCTGGACCGGTCGAGAGCCGGGTCGCGGAGCCCCATTTCGGACGCCGGCCGCATGCTGATGGGCCCGGACCGCCGTGGAATCGACCGACACCGGTCACTCGATTCGATGTCGCCTGCCGCATCTGCTTTCGCCTGCGCGGCCCGCAGCATCTGGTCGAACGCCCGTCCGTCGCCCACCTGCGAAAACGCGTGTGGAGCGTGGCCCACGGCCCGTTACGCTCGGGCACGTCCCACCAGGCCGTCCCGGTACGGAACTTCCACACGATCCCGTTCAGGCCCCTGCGATCGTCCATCCGCTTCCGCCCCTGCAACGACTCAGGCAGCAACGGTCGGACGAACTCCCACTCGGCAGCAGACAGTTCATGACGACGTATCGCCTCCCCATGATCCACTACGCAAGATCATTCGAAGGCGCTGCCTAGTGGCCCAAGTTGTGCTGCCAGGCCAGGGTCGAGACAAGCTCGGCGCTGAAGGCCTCGCAGAGCGCAAGTGCGCCTCGACCGGCTGCAGTGCCCAAGAGACTCGCGGTCGGCGGCAGTGCCAGAACGACGTCGTGACAAGCGGCCTCGGCGGCGAGGTTACAGGCGCTGTGGTAGCCAAAGTCGGCGCCGCGCCCCTGGCCCAGCGCGGTCGCGAGGTACCGCTCATGGGCGCGGTGAGCCGGATGGTCCCACATTGAATCTTGCGAACTGCTGTCGAGCCGTCCGGACACCTCGCGGGGTCGGCGGATGATCCGCTCGACCTCCTCCACGCTCAGCTCGTCCAGTACATTCCACATGTCCAACTCCGCGATGGCCTCTACCTGGACTTCGGCGATGACGTTGTCCAGTTCCCCTTCCATCGGGTCGGTGAAGAACGGGGTGCTGACCATTTCGGCCACCGCCTCCGTGTAGGCGCGGCGGGACTCCTCGTCGCGCGGGGCGAGGACCATCGTGCCGAATACGCGCTCCACAACCGTGCGGTGAAGGCCCCACTCGGGGTCGAGCCTGAGCATCAGCAGCGGCGCACGCAGCCGCCAGAGCGCCAACGTGGCCGCGTGGCGGCGCTGGACGCTAGTCATGGCAGCGCACCGATCCGTGAGCGCAGCGTCGTCTACCTCATCGAATACGTCCATGATCCCTACCCAATCAGTGCCCGCGTCCGGGCCCACTCTAGGTTCTGCTCTCAACGGCGGGGCATCGTCCTACCTATCCGCCGTCACCGTCGCAGCCCAGATGTGGGTGTGAAACTCGAAGACACCGCCTAGCCCTGAGGGAGGGGCTCACCTCGGCGCACTTCGGTCACCTGTAGCTCGGAGAACAGCAGCTGCAACCCGTAGATGCTGGTCCTGAGCTTGTTCTTTAACATCTGGACCTGTCAGTGCCTGGTTCTATCCTCCGCTGAACGTCACGGATGGACTGGGAGTCAGGCTGTGCAGATCGCAGG
>NZ_JBHTTQ010000229.1:0-2068 GCF_042794475.1 Streptomyces sp. NPDC056527 | reverse complement strand
TGACCGCCCCCGGCCCGGCGACGGCCACCGGTTCCCGAGGCGATCAGGAGACAGGCGACCTTGACCAGCATCACGCAGTCCACCGCCCCATGTCAGGCTCCAGCGGACGCCGAGGACGTCCTGCTCGGCGTGGACACTCACAAGGATGCCCACGCCGCAGCCGTCATCACCGCGCTCGGCGCCGCCCTGGACAGCCGCAGCTTCCCCGCGACCGCCGATGGCTATCGGCAACTCCTCGACTGGGCACGATCGTTCGGCGTGCTGCGACGGGCCGGCGTCGAGTGCACCGGCTCTTACGGAGCCGCCCTGACCCGGCACCTGCGCGCCGAGGGCATCGAGGTGACCGAGGTCAACCAGCCCGACAAGGCTGCCCGACGCCGCCACGGCAAGACCGACGCCATCGACGCCGAGGCCGCCGCCCGCGCCGTGCTGACCGGACGCGCCACCGCCGCGGCGAAGACCAGTGACGGCCCAGTGGAAATGCTCCGGCTGTTCAAGCTGGCGAAAGGGTCCGCGATCAAGTCCAGAACCCAGGCGATCAACCAGCTCAAGAGCGTCCTGGTCTCAGCTGACGCAGCCCTCCGCGAATCGCTGGCCGGCCTGAGCAACCCGCACCTGTTCAAGAGGTGCGCCGAGCTCGACGCTCAGCACTCAAATGGGCCGGTCGGGGCTGCCCGTCACACCTTGAGGCTGCTGGCCCGCCGCATCCGCCACCTGACCGAGGAGATCGACGATCTCAACAAGCGGATAGCCGAGGCCGTCGAAGTCAGCACACCGGGCCTACTGGAAGTCCGCGGCGTCGGCCCGGACAGCGCCGCTGCTCTACTCATCTCGGCCGGTGACAACCCCGAGCGACTCGTCAGCGAGACGTCCTTCGCAGCCTTATGCGGCACCAGCCCGGTCGAGGCTTCCTCCGGGAAGACACAGCGCCGCAGGCTGAACCGCGGCGGCGACCGCCAAGCGAACGCCGCCCTCTACCGGATCGTCCTCAGCCGTCTGCGCTGGGACGACCGCACCCGCGATTACCTGCAACGACGTCTGACCGAGGGCAAGACACGCCGCGAGATCATCCGCTGCCTCAAACGCTACGTCGCACGAGAGATCTACCGGCTCATCGTCCCGACAAGCACTCCGACTGACCAGACATGGCCCACGACAGTCGCTGCTTGACATCCATAGGGGCATCAAGCTCGCGGTCCGCTATGAGGCCGCTGTGGCTTTATTCACGGGTTGTGAAGCCCGTTGTTCACGGGTTTGGGAGGCGCCCAGATCCACGGTCGGGTGATGTTCACGAGTTTTGAAGTCGCCAGGGTTCTTGCCACGGGAGCATCGGGATGCTCCTGGTGAAAGGGCCTGGTCATGCCGCAGATGTCGAAGATCGAGCTGTACGCGGCGATCCGTCGCGACCACCGCGGCGGTATGAAGATCCGGGAGATCGAGCGCAAGTACAACGTGTCATGGCGGACGGTCCGCAAGGCCGTGGACTCGGTCTGGCCCGAGCCGAGGAAGCAGCTGCCGCCGCGGCCGACCGCGCTGGATCCGTACAAGCCCCTCGTCGATGAGATGCTGCGGACGGATCTGGACGCGCCGCGCAAGCAGCGGCACACGATCACGCGGATCTTCCACCGCCTGGTCGAGGAACACGCCGCGGACGTCTCCTACGAGATGGTCCGGCGCTACGTCTCCGACCGGAAGCCGCAGATCCTCATCGAGTCGGGGAAAGCACCGGTCGAGGCATTCGTGCCGCAGACCCACCAGCCCGGTATGGAGGCCGAGGTCGACAGGTCGACTTCGGCGACGTCACGATCCGCCTCGCCGGCGAGCTTGTGACCTGCTATTTGTTCTCGTTCCGCCTGTCCTACTCGGGCAAGGCCGTCCATCGCGTCTTCGCCTCTTGCGGCCCGGAAGCCTTCTTCGAAGGGCACGTCCACGCGCTGCGGACGCTGGGCGGAGTCCCCCGGAGCAAGGTCCGTTACGACTGTGAGGATGTTGGGGTGCCGCTCTGGGCGGTGGCCTGACTCGCGATACGACTGGCCCTGGTGCCTTGAGTTTGATCTGTCGGCCACTG
>NZ_JBHTTQ010000228.1:0-2078 GCF_042794475.1 Streptomyces sp. NPDC056527 | reverse complement strand
AGCTTGTTCTTTATCTACCAAGATCTTCCAGGCTTGCCGATGGCCTTGAGGGTCTCGGGGCGTTTGACGGTTTTGCCGACGTCGTAGCGGGGTGCCCGGTGTTTGTTCTTGGCGCCGGGTGGTCGTCCTGGTCCGGCGCCTCGGGGTTTGGGAACGCGGGCCGGGCAGGCGAGATGAGCGCGGATGTTCCTGAACCCACGGCGGACCCGGGCCGGGGTGAGCCGTCCGGAGGTGGCGGGCTTCTCCCAGGGCCTGCGGAGATCCGCGGCGAGGGGCCTGGCGAGCCGAAGCTGGGTGTGCGCGACGATCAGGAGCCAGGTCCAGCGGTCCGCGGCCTCAGGGGTGCGGAGTTTCGGGGTAGTCCAGCCGAGGGTCTGTTTAGCGAAGCGGAAGGTGTGCTCCAGATCAAAGCGACGGAGAAACGCCTGCCAGAAGCGGTCCACGTCATCCGGGGTGGCGCCGGTCTTGGAGGACCATAACCACACCGGCGGAGCATCCCGGTCCTTCGACAGGTGTTCAACCTTCAGGCGGATCAGCGTCCCTTCAACCAAGGGCAGCTCGCCTTCGTGGTCCAGCCATGAGGACCGGTGGGTGAGCCGGGGGTGGACCCGGTCCCATGCCTGGGTTTCGGCCTTGCCGTAGTTGGTGGTGTCCGTGATCGTGGTGATGGCCGGCTCGGGCCAGGTCTCCGGTTTGGCGAAGCGGAATTCCGGGCCGTGCTTAGGCGGTCGGCCATTGACGCCGTGCATTCTCGGTGGCTTCGGCAGGCGCATGACGCGGTCGGAGCGGACCCGGCCGACCAGCTCGACCGGCAGGTCGCGCAGGACCCAGGTCAGACGGGTGACGTCATAGCCCGCGTCACTGACGATCACGATGGCCGGATCCCCGGCCTTCCACTGGCCGGCGGTGACGAGCCGCTCGACAACACCTCGCAGTTGGTCGGCCGTGATGGCGGTCGCGTCGTCCACCGGCCCCAGCCGCACCGCATCCAGGATCGCGGTCCAGGACGTGGCGCCCGGCTCCAGCACAGCGACGAAGGAGTAGGGCCAGCCCGGAATGAACTGCGAGGCCGTCTTCGCACGGCCGTAGACATGGCAGAACAGCCGGTCCGCCGAGCACGGCGCGTCCGAACGAAGCCAAGGTGACACATCGACGGCCAGAACCAGGCGCCCGCCGTCGAACCGCGGCAGCGACAGTCCGGCCAGCGCCATACGCAGCTGGTCGGCGTCGATCCTGCCGTGGTTCAGGCCGCCATACATCGCTCCGTGGCCACGTCGATGCTCGGGCAGCAACGTCAGGTCCACCGGCGTCTTCACCGCCCCGTCCGCACACAGCATCGCGTCCACCAGCTCGAACAACTCGTCGCGTCGCGCGGTCAGACACTTGTAGAACTCGCCCCGGAAGCGTGACGCTTCCGCGAACGCTTCCCTCCGGACAGCATCAGGCAGCAGACTCACCCTCACGGCCTTCGTCTTGGTCACGTGCACCTTGGTCGGAGCACAGGATCAGACGGAGGCCGCCCCCACGTCCGGCGAATCCCCGCGTGAGCCACTTAGTTCGAAGATCGTTCGAGCTGGCAAGCGGCTCCGTCACACTGTCTCGGCGCTGATGACGACGTCAACGGCACGAGCCCATCCCTGCGGATCGTCAACCGAGACCCGAACCCGCCGCCTACCTGGTTTCCCGAGCAGGGAAGTGGTGAATCGGCTCTCGCCAACGACGTCCCCCACTACGAGCCGGCCGTCACTCAGCAGAAGATGCCCGTCGAACACGGTGGTCAGCAGCTCTCTGTCAGTTCCGTGGTCATCCGCGTCACCGTGATCCTTGAAGACGCGGACCTTGACCAGCGCAACCTGGGCCTGCACCCGAATGATGACGTGCGTGTCGCACCCAGCGGCGGGAGCGCCGTCGAGGGCCAGCGTCGTGGGGATCCACTCGGTCGAACCGAGCGCCATCACCGGGTGATTCACGTACAGGTCTACCCCTGCGATCTGCACAGCCTGACTCCCAGTCCATCCGTGACGTTCAGCGGAGGATAGAACCAGGCACTGACAGGTCCAGATGTTAAAGAACAAGCT
>NZ_JBHTTQ010000227.1:0-2230 GCF_042794475.1 Streptomyces sp. NPDC056527 | reverse complement strand
CTTACCCCAATACCGGTGGTTGCAGGGCGCTGATCGGCGCCCCCGTCGCGCCCCCGCAACAAGCCGGGACGGCAACCGCCGCCGCTCCCGGGGGGTGGCCGGGAGCGACGGCGGTCGGCGTACGGAGCGGGTCAGGCGACGGTCACCAGGCGACCGGAAGGCGCTCGGGGATGCGCTTCATGAAGCGGGTGCGCCAGACGAGTTGGTCGACCGGGACCGCGAGGTGGAGGTCGGGCATCCTGTCGAGCAGGACCTCCAGGGCGATCTCGGTGTGCTTCTTCCCGAGCGCCGTGGCGGGGCAGTAGTGGCCGCCGCCGCCGAACGACAGGTGCGCCGCGGCGTTCGGCCGGTCGATGTCCACGGTGTGCGGGTCGGGGAAGACGGCCGGGTCGGTGTTGGCCGCCTCGACCAGGACGAGGAGCAGCTCGCCCTTGCGGACCTCGACGTCTCCGAGCGTGACGTCCTCGAGGGCGAGGCGCGGCAGCCCGTCGGCGATCGAGAGGTTGACGCGCAGCAGCTCGTCCACGGCGGCCGGGATCCGCTCCGGTTCCTTGCGGAGCCGCTCCCAGACGTCGGGGTTCTGGAGCAGGGAGAAGACGGCCATGGTGAGGAAGCCCATGGTGGAGATGACGCCCGCGCCGAAGAAGGTGACGCCGACGGTGGCGAGCATCTCGTCGGTCAGATGGGCGTAGTCGGGGTTCCCGCGCAGGGCGGCGAGTTCGGCCATCAGTCCCGTGGTCGCCGGGTCGTCCAGGCGCTCGACCATGTAGGCGATGTCGCGGTCCCAGTTGAGCCGGGCGCCGGTGACGGGGCAGGCCGAGTTCATGAAGGCGATGTCCAGGCTGGCGGCGAGGCGCGGCGCGTCGGCCTCGGGTATGCCGAGGATCCGGCAGTGGAGGTTCTCCGCGTACGGGTTGGTGAACCGGCCGCGGAGGTCCACGGGCGGGCCGTACGCGAGGAGTTCGTCGACGAGTTCGGAGGCGTGGCGGCGCATCCAGTCGGTGAGGCCGTCGGTCTTGGGGTTGATCGCCTTGAGGACGGCCTTGCGGAGCCCCGCCCCGGTGATGTTGCCCATGTTGTTGACCACCTCGGGCGGGATGGTCAGTGCGTACTGCCGGGGGGCACCGGGCGCCGAGGTGTCCTTGAGCGAGAAGCGCGGGTCTTCGAGAACCTGCTTGCAGAGCTCGTAGGAGGACACCAGCCAGGCCGGGTCGCCGGCGATGGTGCGGACTCGCTTGACCGGCTCGGCGCGCAGGGACTCGATCTCGGTCGGAAGACGGTCGCCGCGGGCGGAGAACGGGAAGTCGGTGAGCGTGTCAGTGGTCATCGTGGTCTCCGAGGATCGCGCTGACGATGGCGTGGCCCTGGTTGCGGGAGGCGCGCAGTCCGGAGCCCCTGGAGTAGAGGAGTTCGGCCATCGGCAGGAGCTGGTGGTAGCAGTTGAGGGAGGAGGGGACACCGAGGATCGCGGGGGTGTCCAGGAAGAGCGGCGCCTCGGCGCAGATGTACTGGAGGCAGACCTCGCGCTGGCGGGCGGTGGGAGTCTGGCCTTCGAGGACCTTGGAGGAGAGGAACGCCGCGACGAGCTTGTCGCAGGTGGCGAGAAACTCCGGGTCGGTGGCGAGCAGATCGTCCAGGTGCTTGCGCAGGTGCCGGTAGGCGGGTATGTCGAGGAGCGCGGACATGGGGCGTCCTCGGAGCCGTTCGCCGCCTGGGTCGGTGGCGGCGACGGCGTTGTTGACCTTGGCGCGTACGCCGCGGAGGTTCTTGACCGTCTTGCGGCGGGCCTCGTCCGGCGGGTAGCCGAGGGCCTCGTACATGTCGGCGACGTGCAGGTCGGTATAGATGAGGTCGACCTGCTCGAAGTTGCGCAGTCCCCAGGCGGCGAGGTCAGCCACGCGCTGGGCCGAGAAGTAGCCGTTGCCGGGGGAGATGCCGATGACCGCGTGGGCGCCTTCGGTGTGGATCACTTGGCAGTGCTGCGTGTACGGCTGGACCTTGAAGCTGTCGGTCGCTGTCGTCGTCAAGTGAAGAGATGTCCTTCGGGCCGCTAGTCCCGTCGGGGCCGTGTGCCCCTGGTGTGGCGGCGACGGCATGAAGTTACCGGCGATCTCCACAGAGTGACGATTCTGAATACGAGGTGACTCGTAATCGTCTGTACATGACCGAAATTGATACGTCACTCCCGATCTGGAGCGACATATTCCGGCCATTGTCTCGGGTGTTGGAC
>NZ_JBHTTQ010000226.1:0-2375 GCF_042794475.1 Streptomyces sp. NPDC056527 | reverse complement strand
TAGGGTCCTACGACGCGGCCGCTCCGGTCCTCGTTCCAATCGGCCCCTGCTGGTTGTCGGCACTCTCGCGTAGGCTCGCTGTATAAATCACCGAACGACAGGGAGGGGGCCCACAGTGCTCATCGACACCTACGGCCGTGTCGCCACCGACCTGCGTGTTTCGCTCACCGACCGGTGCAATCTGCGGTGCACGTACTGCATGCCGGAAGAGGGCCTGCAGTGGCTGGCCAAGCCCGATCTGCTGACCGACGACGAGATCGTCCGGCTCGTGCGGATCGCCGTCACCGACCTCGGTGTCACCGAGGTCCGCTTCACCGGCGGCGAGCCCCTGCTCCGCCCCGGCCTCGTCGGCATCGTCGAGCGGTGCGCGGCCCTGGAGCCCCGCCCCAAGATGTCCCTGACCACCAACGGCATCGGGCTCAAGCGCACGGCCGCGGCGCTGAAGGCCGCGGGCCTGGACCGGGTCAACGTCTCCCTCGACACGCTGCGGCCGGAGGTCTTCAAGACGCTGACCCGCCGGGACCGCCACCACGACGTGCTCGACGGGATGGCCGCCGCGCGCGACGCCGGTCTCACCCCGGTCAAGGTCAACGCGGTCCTGATGCCCGGGCTCAACGACGACGAGGCCCCCGACCTGCTGGCCTGGGCGGTGGAGAACGCGTACGAGCTGCGCTTCATCGAGCAGATGCCGCTGGACGCCCAGCACGGCTGGAAGCGCGACGGCATGATCACCGCCGGGGACATCCTGGAGTCGCTGCGCACCCGCTTCGCCCTGACCCCCGAGGGCGCGGACGAGCGTGGCTCGGCCCCCGCCGAGCGCTGGGTCGTGGACGGGGGACCGCACACGGTCGGTGTCATCGCCTCGGTCACCCGCCCGTTCTGCCGGGCCTGCGACCGGACCCGGCTCACCGCCGACGGTCAGGTGCGCACCTGCCTGTTCGCCACCGAGGAGACCGACCTGCGGGCGGCGTTGCGCTCGGACGCGCCGGACGCCGAGATCGCCAGGATCTGGAAGCTGGCGATGTGGGGCAAGAAGGCCGGTTCGGGTCTGGACGACCCGAGCTTCCTTCAGCCGGAGCGCCCGATGTCAGCGATCGGCGGCTGAGTCCCCGGCCGACTCCCAGTCGGCGAGCGGCACGACGTCCTTGAGGAAACCCCGTACCCCCAGGAACTGGGAGAGGTGCTCGCGGTGTTCCTCGCAGGCGAGCCAGGTCTTGCGGCGCTCGGGCGTGTGCAGCTTGGGGTTGTTCCAGGCCAGTACCCACACGGCGTCGGCGCGGCAGCCCTTGGCTGAACAGATCGGGGTCTCGTCACTCACCCGATCATTGTCCAGCAATGGCGATGCCGAGCAGCCACGGGGGGAGCTGCCCGGCATCGGTCCGTCGCTCCGACGGGGGATGCGGAGCGCGTAGGAAGTATGTCACGGGGAATGGGGAACGGTGCACCGGAACTTCATGATTGATCTGAGCTTTTCTTGAGCTTTTGAGTTGCCGTGATGATCAACTCTGACCGTGCGAACGTTCCGTACGCGCTTCCGCGGGAGCCTCTCCGGCAGGCAGCTCCGGACGGGTCGGCGCCGGTACGAACGTCGACGGAAGGGCCGGCGGCTTCTCCCGTCCCGCGTTCGCGATGACCACGGCGATATAGGGGAGCAGCGCGCCGAGCACGAGAGCCACGACGGCCACATGACGCTCGACGTTCCACAGGAGGACCGCGGCGATGACGGACAAGGTCCGTACCGCCATCGAGATCACATACCGGCGCTCCCGGCCGCGCACATCGTCGGCGAGACCCTGACGCGCCCCGGTGATTCGGAAAACCTCGCTACCGCCGTGCTTCCGCATCGCATTCCACCGCCAGCGTCCACGCCGAACGCTCCCCGGTCCGGACCTGTCTCCACGGTACGCCTGACGTCCGAGGGTGAGGAGTCCGGGTCACGTATGGAGCCGTCCGACATGCGGCGTATGGCGGATGGGCCGAGACTGGCCCCACATGCGCAGAACGCGCCGCCTGAGGAGGCGACCATGAGTTGGCTGTGGGCAATCATCGTGGGCTTCGTGCTCGGTCTGATCGCCAAGGCGATCCTGCCGGGCAAGCAGCAGATCCCGCTGTGGCTGACGACCGTGTTCGGCATCATCGGCAGCATCCTCGGCAACGCCGTCGCGGGCTGGATCGGAGTCGAGGACACCCGGGGCATCGACTGGACGCGACACCTGCTCCAACTCGTCTTCGCGATCGCGGTGGTGGGACTGGGCGACATGCTGTGGGTCTCGGTCCGGGGCAGCAGACAGAAGGCCTGACGGCCCGGGGCGCCGGGACGGCGGAGGTCCGGCAGCCGCACGTCGGTCCGGACACGGCGGAGGCCGGTACGCGCA
>NZ_JBHTTQ010000225.1:0-2407 GCF_042794475.1 Streptomyces sp. NPDC056527 | reverse complement strand
GCCCCGGCCCGGGTGACCGAAGCAGGTTCACCGACTTAATGAAAGACCTAAGAAAAGCACGGTCGGAGTCATTGACCCCGGCTGGACCGGCGGGCAAGGTGCGGGAGAGCGCTCTCTCGCGCCTTCTTCGTATCTCCCAACTCCCTTTACGAGGAGACCTCTTCATGCCCGCAGTCGGCATACCCGTGGCGACACCGCCACACGGACGACGCCCTGCCGCGGCCCGCCGCGGCATCGTCGCGACCGTCGTGACCGCCCTCGTCGCGACGCTGCTCGCCCTCCTCCCGGCCCCCGCCGCCCAAGCCGCTCCGGTGTTGCTCTCCCAGGGCAAGCCGGTCACCGCCTCCAGCCAGGAGAACGCCGGCACGGCGGCGGCCGGCGCCGTCGACGGCGACCTCGGCACGCGCTGGTCCAGCGCCTTCTCCGACCCCCAGTGGCTCCAGGTCGACCTCGGCGCGCCCGCGGCCCTCGACCGCGTCGAACTGCGCTGGGAGGCCGCGTACGCGACCGCCTACAGGATCGAGACCTCGACGGACGGCACCACCTGGTCGACGGTCCACTCCACGGCCACCGGCGCCGGCGGCACCGAGACGATCGCCGTCTCGGGCACCGCGCGCCACGTGCGGATCCAGGGCGTCACCCGGGCCACCGGATACGGCTACTCCCTCTGGGAGTTCCAGGTCTACGGCAGCACGGACGGCGGCCCGGTGCTGCCCGGCGGCGGTGACCTCGGCCCGAACGTGCACATCATGGACCCGTCCACGCCCGGCATCCAGGCCAAGCTCGACCAGGTCTTCCAACAGCAGGAGTCGGCCCAGTTCGGCAACGGCCGGCACGCCTTCCTCTTCAAGCCGGGCACCTACGACGGCCTCAACGCACAGATCGGCTTCTACACGCAGATCGCCGGTCTCGGCCTGCGCCCCGACGACACCACCTTCAACGGCGATGTGACCGTCGACGCCGGGTGGTTCAACGGCAACGCGACGCAGAACTTCTGGCGCTCGGCGGAGAACCTGGCCCTGAAACCGGTCAACGGGACCAACCGCTGGGCCGTCTCCCAGGCGGCCTCCTTCCGCCGGATGCACGTCAAGGGCGGCCTCAACCTCGCCCCGAGCGGCTACGGATGGGCCAGCGGCGGCTACATCGCCGACAGCAGGATCGACGGCACGGTCGGGCCGTACTCGCAGCAGCAGTGGTACACCCGCGACAGCGCCGTCGGCGGCTGGACCAACGGCGTGTGGAACATGACCTTCTCCGGCGTCGAGGGCGCGCCGGCGACGAGCTTCCCCAACCCGCCGTACACCACCCTCGACACCACCCCGATCTCCCGCGAGAAGCCCTTCCTCTACCTCGACGGCAACGAGATGAAGGTCTTCGCACCCGCCAAGCGCACCAATGCCCGCGGCGTCAGCTGGGCGAACGGCACCCCGCAGGGCGAGTCGATCCCGCTCAGCCGCTTCTACGTCGTCAAGCCGGGCGCGACGGCGACCACCATCAACGCCGCCGTCGCCCAGGGCCTGCACCTGCTCTTCACTCCGGGCGTCTACCACGTCGACCGGACCGTCGAGATCGGCCGGGCCGGCACCATCGTGCTCGGCCTCGGTCTCGCCACGATCATCCCCGACAACGGTGTCACCGCGATGCGGGTCGCCGACGTCGACGGCGTCCGCCTCGCCGGCTTCCTGATCGACGCAGGCCCGGTCAACTCCCCGACCCTGCTGGAGATCGGCCCGCAGGGAGCCTCCGCCGACCACGCCGCCGACCCCACCACGGTCCAGGACGTCTACATCCGCATCGGTGGTGCGGGCGCCGGCAAGGCGACCACGAGCATGGTCGTCAACAGCGACGACACGATCGTCGACCACACCTGGGTCTGGCGCGCCGACCACGGCGAGGGCTGGGGCTGGGAGACAAACCGCGCGGACTACGGCGTCCGCGTCAACGGCGACGACGTCCTGGCCACCGGCCTGTTCGTCGAGCACTTCAACAAGTACGACGTCGAGTGGTACGGCGAGCGCGGCCGCACGATCTTCTTCCAGAACGAGAAGGCGTACGACGCGCCCGACCAGGCCGCGATACAGAACGGCGCGACGAAGGGCTACGCCGCCTACCGCGTCGACGACTCCGTCGACGTCCACGAGGGCTGGGGCCTGGGCAGCTACTGCTACTACAACGTGGATCCGACGATCCGCCAGGACCACGGATTCAAGGCCCCGGTGAAGCCCGGGGTGAAGTTCCACAGCCTGCTCGTCGTCTCGCTCGGCGGCAACGGCCAGTACGAACACGTCATCAACGACATCGGAGCACCGACCTCGGGAACATCGACGATCCCGTCCACGGTCGTCTCGTTCCCCTGATTCCCGCCGCATGGAGAAGGCCCCGCCCACCGGTCGCATCCGGTGGGCGG
>NZ_JBHTTQ010000224.1:0-2423 GCF_042794475.1 Streptomyces sp. NPDC056527 | reverse complement strand
ATCTGCGGAGAGGCCACGGTGTGCGAGGCCAGCGCGAGACCCGGCAACTCGGCCCGCAGGCTCTCCATGATCTCGGTGTACGGAACGGACGCGCCGAGGCGGACGTTCTCCTCGCCGACCTCCCACTCGCGGAGCAGCTCGATACGGTTCAGGTCCAGGAGGTACTCGGGTCGCCGGTGGTCGAAGTTGATCTCGACCATGACGTCGGTGCCACCCGCGATGGGCACGGCCGTGGGGTGCTCTGCCTTGGCGGCGAGCGCCTCCTCCCAGCTGGCGGGGCGAAGGAAGTCCATGGTGGCTCTCTTCTTGTGCTTCTAGTGATCGGGGGTCGGTCTACTGGGCCTGGGGATGACCGGCCCTCGACTTCGAATTCATGTTCACGTGCTGTTAACGCGATGTGTGGCCTAGTACACAAGCCCGGCTCGCTGGGGTGCAGTCACCGAAAACATGAAGGAGTTGGCTGGTGTCCGGGTTCGTCTTGTAGATTCGAACGAAAGGCGGGGCTCAGTAACCTCGCCGTTTTCCCCTGGAAACGGTGGCACCAGCCGCCGACGACAACGCGACAGACGAGTGACTGACGAAAAGGAACGGCGGCAACGAGATGCGGCTGCGCGCACTGCTGGAAACCGACGCGCTGGGGCTGCGCCTGCTCGGTGGTGAGGACGAGCTGGACCGCACCGTCCGTGGCGTGATGACGACGGACCTGAAGGACCCCAGCCGGTACCTGTCCGGCGGGGAGCTGGTCCTCACCGGCCTCGCCTGGCTGCGGGAGCCGGAGGACGCCGAACCCTTCGTCCGGATCCTGGCCTCCGCCGGGGTGGCGGCGCTGGCCGCCGGCGAGGCGGAACTCGGCGACATCCCCGACGATCTCGTACAGGCGTGTTTGCGCCATCGGCTGCCGCTCTTCGCGGTGAACGAGTCCGTTGCATTCGCGACGATCACCGAACATGTTGTTCGACAGGTCTCCGGGGAGCGGGCAGGTGACCTGGCGGCGGTCGTGGATCGCCACAGGCGGCTGATGACCTCCGGTCCGGCGGGCGGCGGCCCCGAGGTCGTCCTCGACCTCCTCGGCTCCGACCTCGACCTGCGGGCCTGGGTCCTCTCCCCCACCGGCCGCCAGATCGCGGGCGCGGGAGAGCCGCTGGACGCCGGTCTCGCGGCCACACTGGCCGGCGAGCACCTGGCCGCCACCCGGACCGGACGGCGAGGACCGCACCGGCTGAACACCGCCGGATCCACGTACTCGCTCTTCCCGATCCGCAACACCGGCCGCGGGGCCCCGCCCGCCTCCAGGGACGTGCGGGAGACCGTCCTGTCCGACTGGCTGCTCGCCGTCGAGGCCGACGCGAGCGACTGGCCGGCGGCCCGGCTGGACCTGCTCCAGGGCGTCACCCAGCTCATCGCCGTCGAGCGGGACCGGCGGGACGCGGCGCGCACCGTACGGCGCCGGCTCGCGCAGGAGGTCCTGGAGCTGGTCCAGACGGGCGCCGCGCCCGCCGAGATCGCCGCCCGTCTGCGGGTCGCCGCCCCGGTGCTGCTGCCTGGCCTGGGGACCGCGCCGCACTGGCAGGTCGTCGTCGCCCGCGTGGAGTGGGACACGGAGGGCGGGACGGGCGCCGTGGACACCGGTCCGGTGGCCCAGGCGCTCCTGGAGGAGATCCTCGTCGACCCCGCGACGGTGGGCGCCGACTCCGCGGACCGGATCGCCGTCGCCCACCACGGTGACGAGGCCATCGCCCTGGTCCCGCTGCCCGCCGGGCCCCTGCCGGACAGCGAGGACGAGGGCACCACCAGCATCGGGCTGCACGCCGACGCGCTGCTGGCGGCGGTACGGGACCCGCTGTCGTCCGGTCTCGCCGACGACGGCCGCCTCACCCTGGGCGTCAGCGCGGCCGTGCACTCGGCCGAGGGCCTGCGCGGCGCCCTCGAGGAGGCCCGCCACGCCCGCCGTGTCGCCGCCGCCCGCCCGGGCCGTGTGTGCGCCGCGGGCCACCACGAGCTGGCCTCCCACGTCCTGCTCCTCCCGTTCGTCCCGGACGACGTCCGTCGTGCCTTCACGGCCCGGCTGCTCGACCCGCTGCGCGACTACGACCGCCGGCACCGCGCCGAGCTGATCCCCACGCTGGAGGCCTTCCTCGACTGCGACGGCTCCTGGACCCGCTGCGCGACCCGACTCCACCTGCATGTGAACACCCTGCGCTACCGGGTGGGCCGGATCGAGCAACTGACCGGCCGCGACCTGTCGCGTCTGGAGGACAAGCTCGACTTCTTCCTGGCGCTGCGGATGTCGTAGGGCGCGGAAGGCCCCGGGTGACGGGGGGGGGGGGGGGGTGGGGGCCTGCTTTGCGGGCGCGAGGGCGCGACGCAGTCCGGGCGCCGCCGTCAGCAGGCGCCGACCCACTCCCGCGCGCCGCCGGCGAAGG
>NZ_JBHTTQ010000223.1:0-2895 GCF_042794475.1 Streptomyces sp. NPDC056527 | reverse complement strand
CTGCCGGACCATGCGGTCCGGCAGCCCCTCGCCCGTGGTCCGGCACGCGCCTCACGGGTCGCGCCTCACGCCCGTACCGTCAGGGCACGGTGATGCCGGCGATCCGCTGCTCCGGGATCGGGCCGCCGATGGGTGCGTAGCGGGGTGCCCCGGTGTACCAGGCATGCAGACCGGACAGGAAGCCGCGGGCACCGCCGAGCCACGCCTCCAGCTCGATCCGTTCGCCGTGGTCCAGCCCGACCTGCCGCACGAGCGGCGGCAGTTCGCTCTGTGACAGGTGCTCGAAGTGGCGCAGTCGGGCGGTCACCAGATCGGCGGCGGCGTGCATGGCTTCCTGGACGGTGATGTCCAGGGACGTCTCGAGGACGACGACGAGGTTGTTGACGTCGTACTCGTCGTGGACCTCGCGCTGATAGGAGGCGATGTCGTTCGCCAGTCCCATGTAGTCCATGAAGGCGTCCAGCAGGGCGCAGACGGTCCGGCTGCGCCGGATCCGCTCAGGGATCCGTGCGCCGGTGGCGAGTTCGACGGAGTACGGGGCGGTGTACGCCGCGAAGCTCTCACGGCGGAACTGGGCGTACTCGATGAGGTCGGGGACGCGGCCGGCGAGGCTGTTGGCCAGTTCCTGAACCCCGGCGTCGATGTACTTCGCCAGGGCGCCGTTCAGCCGCTGCCGCCAGTGCGCGAGGCTCGGGGGGAACAGACGTTGCTGGAGGTCTGCCATTCCCCTCTCGACGGCATTGACCGGCTCCGGCAGCCGGGCGCCCGGGTCCTGCGGCAGGAAGTCGTGCAGACGGGCGGTGAAGACCTGTGCGCCGGCGAGGTTGCCCGTCTGCTTGAAGGCGGAGGCGAAGTAGTCGTCCCAGGCCAGGGCCCACAGGTTGAACCGGTGATTGAGCCGGAGGGCGGCGAGCGAGGCGTCGGGAAGGGTCCACGCCGTCAACTGGTCGACGGCCATGGCGTGGAACTGGGGCCGGGTCCAGATCGCGCGGCGGGCGCCCGGGGCTTCCTCGCCGGTCAGCATCCCCGTCTCGCGCGCCCACGTCTCGGCCTCCTCGCGCAGGGCCGGAAGGCACGGGTTCACCCGCACCGGGTACGGCATCCGCAGTATCGGGAGTTCGATGTCCTGCACTGTCATGGGATCCCTACCTCCCTGTCGGCAACAAGCGAGGACGTGAGCGCGCTGCACATGCGAAGGTCGTGTCGGCCGACCGGCTGGGTGCCGGAGGTCGACGCTCCACTACTGTCCCGGGGACGGACGTCGAGCGATTCCCGCCATTTTGCGCCACCAACCTTCCCATCCCGGCCGATCCGCAACCCGGCACCGCCGCCCTCGGTCTTCGATCAGACCAGTTTGTACAGAATGAAACGATCCTTCTGGTCGGGATTGGCTCAAATTCGATCCCAAAGCTGGCCATGATCCGCCACTAACGGCCAGCCGGCGCGCCTCGACGGACATCGAACCGGCCACAACAGGCTCAACTCTCCGTGTCGGGAACCTCGTCGGCGCGTTGAGACTCTTGATCCCCGGGGGCCGGAAGCTGCGCATGGATCGAGCCTTCGGGACGCGTGACTCATACCCCGGCCCCTGCGTCGCACCGGCTCCACGACCAGGAAGAGAAGCCGCAGAAGTGAACCTGTCACTCACGCCCCACCGACGTCTCGTCGCGAGCGCCACCGTCATCGCCGCGCTCGTGGCCGGTTTCGCCCCCGCCGCCGGCGCGTCCGCCGCGCCCTCCCGCGCCGCCGTCCCCGCCAAGACCGCCGAACGCCCGGTTCCCGCCCCCGACATGGAAGGTGTGGCCGGGGCGTTGAACGCGGCCATGGCCAACGGCGCACCGGGCGCGATGGCCCGGTTCACCGGCCCCGACGGAGTCCGGACCCGGACCGTGGGAGTCCGTGACCGGGTCTCGGGAGAGCCCATGGACACCCGGGCGCGCTTCCGGATCGGCAGCGTCAGCAAGACCTTCTCCAGCGTCGTCCTGCTCCAGTTGGTGGACGAGGGCAGAGTGGAGCTCGACGCCCCCGTGAACCGCTACCTGCCCGGCCTGCTGCCCGACGAGCGGATCACGGTACGTCACCTCCTGACGCACCGAAGCGGGTTGCCCGACTACACCGAGAAGATGTTCGCGCAGACGGTTCCCGGATTCGAAGCCGTACGGAACCGGGTGTTCGGCTACCAGGAGCTGGTGGACCTCTCCCTGGCCGAACCGCGCACCATCGAGCCCGGCGCGGCCTACGCGTACTCGAACACCAACTTCGTGGTGGTCGGCATGCTCATCGAGAAGGCCACCGGAAACCCCGTGGCCAAGGAGTACGAGCGCCGCATCATCAAGCCCCTGCGACTGCGCAACACCTCCTACGTACACCCCGACACCCGGATCAAGGGCCTGCACGTGCGCGGCTACCTCCATCCCGACGAGGCCGGCGCCCCCCTCGTGGACTCCACGGAACAGACCGCGTCCTGGGCGCAGTCGGCCGGGGCCGTCATCTCCAACCCCGCTGACCTGAACACCTTCACGACCGCGCTCATGCGCGGCAAGCTGCTCTCGCCGCGCATGACGGAGGCCATGACAACGGTCACCCCCACGGACACGACCGGTACGCGCTTCTACGGGCTCGGACTGCGCCGCTACGACCTGTCCTGCGGCACCCAGGTGTACGGCCACACCGGTACCGTCCAGGGCTTCTACACCTACGCCTTCGCGACCCGGGACGGTCGGCGCAGCCTCGCCGCGACGGCCAACACCTCGAACCACGGCGCCGCCAACACGGCGCTCGGCGGGACGCTGGAGGCCGCGTTCTGCGGGAAGAAGCCGCCGACGGCGCGCGGGTTCGCCGCGCTGCCGAAGGCGGAGGAGGACCTGCCCGAACGCCGCTGAACCGGACGGGGGC
>NZ_JBHTTQ010000222.1:0-2923 GCF_042794475.1 Streptomyces sp. NPDC056527 | reverse complement strand
GCCCCGTGGTGACGGGGCCGGCCGCCGCATCGTAAGAGGAGCAGACGATGACTCACATACTCGTCGCGGGCGGCGGCATCGGCGGACTCGCCGCCGCTCTGGCCCAGGCCCGGGCCGGACACCGGGCGACGGTCCTGGAGGGCCGGCCGGAGTTCTCGGAGATCGGTGCGGGAATCCAGCTGGCGCCCAACGCCTTCCACGCGCTCGGCATCCTGGGGGTGCGCGAGCGGGTGGCCGAGCGGGCCGACTTCATCGACGAACTGCGCTTCCTGGACGGCACGTCGGGGCAGCGGGTCGCCGCCATGGAGCTGACCGGCGCGTACCGGACCCGGTTCGGCGGTCCGTACGCCGTGGTCCACCGGGGCGATCTGCACCGGGCGCTGCTCGACGGATGCCGCGAGGCCGGCGTGGAGCTGCTCGCCGGACACCGGGTGGTCGGCTACCGGCAGACCGGTGACCGGGTGACGGCGCTCACCTCGGCCGGGGAGCGGTTCTCCGCGGACGTGCTGCTCGGTGCCGACGGGCTGCGTTCGGCGGTACGGGCCCAGCTCGTCGGCGACGGCGGCCCGCGGATCTCGGGGCACACCATCTACCGTTCCGTGATCCCGATGGCGGAGGTGCCCGAGGAGCTGCGGTCGAAGGCCGTCACCCTGTGGGCGGGCCCCGGCTGGCACTTCGTGCACTATCCGATCGGCGGCGGCGCGTTCCTCAACCTCGCGGCCACCCGGGACGACGGCGCCCGCGAGGAGATCACCGGTGTCGCCGCGAGCCGTTCTCGGGTCCTGGGCGAGTTCCCCGGACTCTGCGAGGAGGCCCGGCGTCTGCTGGAGCTCGGCCGGGACTGGCGGATCTGGGTGCTCTGCGACCGCGATCCGGTCGACGGGTGGGTGGACGGCCGGGTGGCGCTCCTCGGGGACGCCGCGCATCCGATGCTCCAGTACGCCGCCCAGGGCGCCTGCATGGCTCTGGAGGACGCGGTGGTCCTGGGCGGGCTGCTGGGCGCCCGCGAGCCCGCGGACGTACCGCGGTGGCTGGTGGAGTACAACGCGCTGCGGCGGGACCGTACCGCGCGCACCACCCTGACCGCGCGCGAGCTGGGCGAACAGCTCTACCACGCGTCGGGGGAGGACGTGCCGGCACGCAACGCGATGCTGGCGGGCCTCTCCCCCGCCGGGTTGCGCGAGGCCGTGGCGTGGCTGCACGGCTCCACGTCGTTCACCGAGACCCGAGAGCCCGCTCTGGCGCTTGCCGAGGCGGCATGACGCGCGGCTCCCCCGGCGCATCCGACGGCGACCGCCACCCCGCTTCGAGCGAGGGGTGGCGGTCGTCCTCGTCCCGGCGGTCGCCCTCGTTCTGGGGAGCGCCCTCGTTCGTGCGGTCGCCCTCGTCCCGGCGGCGGTCCTCGTTCGTGCCCACCCCCGCGTACCGCCCCGTCAGTTCGGCCCCTATCCGCGCCAACTCCACCTGGACGGCGACTGGTTCGAGCACCTCGACCAGGCCGCCCCAGCCGGCCAGGTTCCGGGCGACGTCCAGCGGGGTCGGCGAGGCGAGGCGGATCCGCGCCCGGCCGTCGGCGGCCTCGCCGGCGGCGTGGCAGTGGCGTCCGAACCGGTCGCGCAGGATGTCGACGTACCTCGTCTCCACGAGCACGGTCGCCCAGGTGCGCGAGCGCTTGCGCTCCACGTCGCCGACGACCTCCTGCCAGGCCGTGGCGAGGGTGAAGTCGTCCGGGCGTTCGGCGGTTTCACCGGTCTGCTCCGCGGCGCCGATCCGGTCGACCCGGAAGGTGCGCCGCCCCCGCTCGGTGCCGGCGATCAGGTACCAGATGTCGTCCTTGTCGACCAGGCCCCAGGGGTCGACGAGCCGCTCGGTCCGCTCCCGGGCGCCGTTGGTGTACGTCAGCCGGACCTTGCGCCGGCGGATCACCGCGGCCTGCAGGCGGTCGACCATCTCCGGCCGGTCGCGGTCGCGCTCCCCCCACGGGGTGGGGTCCACCATGGTGGCGTCGGCGGCGGCCGCCGCGTCGGCCCGGAAGGTCTGCGGCAGCGCCCGCAGCAGCTTGTTCAGTGCCGCCTTGGCGTCCCCGGAGGCCGCCGCGGCCGGGCCGACGAGCAGGAACAGCGCCTGGGCCTCGTTGGCCGAAAGGCCGCTGAGGTCGGTACGCGCCCCGCCGACGAGCGACCAGCCGCCGCCGCGGCCCGGTTGCGGATACACCGGGATGCCGGCGGCGGACATCGCCTCCAGGTCACGGCGTGCGGTGGCGACGGACACGTCGAGCTCTTTCGCCAGCTCGGCGGCGGTCACCCGGCCCCTGCGCTGCATGAGCAGCAGGGCGGAAACGAGTCGGTCAGCGCGCATGTTCCCAGCTTCTCTCGTAAAGTGCTCAGTTGGTGAGCGCTTTAGGTCGGAGGATGGTTGCGGATACGGAACGAAGGAAGGAACCACCCATGCTGCGAGGACTTGCCACCGTCAACTTCTTTGCCGACGACGTGGAAGCAGCCAAGACGTGGTACGCGGAACTGCTGGGCGTCGAGCCGTACTTCGAGCGCCCGGGCGACGGACAGCCCGCCGCCTACTACGAGTTCAGGATCGGTGACCACCAGACCGAACTCGGCCTCATCGACCGGCGCTACGCCCCTCCGGGTCTGCCCGACGCCCCCGGCGGCGCGATCGGCCACTGGCACGTCGACGACGTGGAGGGCACCCTCGCCCGGCTGCTCTCGATGGGCGCCACGCTGTACACACCGCTGACCGAGTACGGTCCCGGCTTCGTCACCGCGTCCGTGACCGATCCCTTCGGCAACGTCCTGGGCATCATGTACAACGAGCACTATCTGGAGATGCTGGGCGCCTGACGCGCCCTCCCGGCCTCGGCGCTCGCACCGCGGATACGACGGTGGCCCCCACGCGGGACGTAGGGGCC
>NZ_JBHTTQ010000221.1:0-3051 GCF_042794475.1 Streptomyces sp. NPDC056527 | reverse complement strand
GTTTGCTACTGAGTAGCGGGGACAGGATTTGAACCTGCGACCTCTGGGTTATGAGCCCAGCGAGCTACCGAGCTGCTCCACCCCGCGTCGGTGAATATGACCTTACGGCATGGCGGGCCGATCCCCTAATCGGTTCTCCCGGCACGGCTCAGCAGCCGCAGTCCTCGGCGTCGACCGGGGCCGTCAGCGGGTCCGCGTCCTTCTTCTCGGGGCCCTCCCACGTCTCGTACGGGAAGCCCTCGCGGACCCAGTACTCGAAGCCGCCGAGCATCTCCTTCACCTGGTAGCCCAGCTGTGCCAGGGCGAGCGCGGCGCGCGTCGCGCCGTTGCAACCGGGACCCCAGCAGTACGTGACCACCGGCACGGACCGGTCGAGCAGCTGCTCGGCCTGCTCGGCGATGAGCGCGGTCGGCAGGTGGATCGCGCCGGGCACGTGCCCCTGGTCCCAGGACGCGGTGGAGCGGGAGTCGACGACCACGAAGCCGGCGTCGCCGTCGGCGGCGAGGGCGCTCGCGACATCGGAGACGTCGGCGTGGAAGGCGAGGCTGGCGGAGAAGTAGGCGGCCGCGGCCTCGGGAGAGGCGGGCGGGGTACGAAGTACGGCGTTGACCTGCGCGGTTGTCGTCATGCGTGAAAATCTACGGTCGAAGATCACGGCACTGAAGTGGCAATCCCCGGCGCTGAGACCGATCGGCCGGGGAAATCCGGGCGTTCGGCGGGGGACGACAGGGGATCTCACGCAGCGGACGGACGCGGGGTTCACCTGTCACGTTTCACGGCCGCCGTCCGTCATCTCGACGACGGGCATCGACGAGGGAGACACCGATGGACGAGAAGGACCTCCTGGCCGAGCGCTTCCAGGCCGACCGCACCCATCTGAAGGCGGTCGCGTACCGGATGCTGGGGTCGCTGAGCGAGGCCGAGGACGCCGTCCAGGAAGCGTGGATCAAGCTCGGCCGCTCCGACGTCAGCGAGGTGCGGAACCTCAGCGGCTGGCTGACGACGGTCGTCGGACGGGTCTGCCTCGACATGCTGCGCTCGCGGTCCTCCCGCCGGGAGGACCCGCTGGAGTACTACGTCCCCGATCCGCTGGTCCGCGGCGCGGAGGGCACCGCCCGTGACCCCGAGGAGGAGGCGCTGCTCACCGACTCGGTGGGGCTCGCACTGCTCGTGGTCCTGGAGACGCTGGGTCCGGCCGAGCGGCTCGCCTTCGTCCTGCACGACATGTTCGCGGTCTCCTTCGACGAGATCGCCCCGATCGTGGACCGCACGCCCGCGGCGACGCGCCAGCTCGCCAGCCGGGCCCGTCGGCGCGTCCAGAGCGCAGCGCCGGCCCCGGCGCCCGACCTCACCCGGCAGCGCGAGGTCGTCGACGCCTTCATGGCGGCCTCCCAGGGCGGCGACTTCGAGGGTCTGCTCGCGGTCCTCGACCCGGACGTGGTCCTGCGGGCGGACGGCGGAAAGGTCCTCGCGGCGGCCTCACGGCTCATCCGCGGCGCCGAGGCGGTCGTCGAGCAGGCGCTCACCTTCGCCCGCTTCCGCCGCGCGTACCGCGATGTGCTGGTCAACGGCGCCCCGGGCATCGTCTCCTACGTGGACGGCCGGGCGGCCGGGCTCATGTCCTTCACGATCGTCGACGAGCGCATCGTGGGGATCCAGATCATCTTCGACCCGGAGCGCCTGGTGGCGCTGGGAGTGCCGGCGCTGGAGGGCTGAGCGCCGGCGGGCGCGAGAGTGTGACCCACCACACACCGCGCATCGATGAGTTCACCCCGCGAGGTCGGTCATACACGCGACTACTCCGAGACGAGGAAGGCGCGTCATGACCCACACGCTCAGCACCCCGCACCAGTCCGTGGTCGTTCCGCGTCCCGCGACGAGGGCCCTGCTCGTCGCCGGCATGGCGGCGGGCCCGCTCTTCCTCGGCGTGGGGGTCGCCCAGGGGCTCTCGCGTGAGGGCTTCGGCTTCGGCCGGAACGCGATCAGCCAGCTCGCGCTCGGCGACCTGGGGTGGATCCAGACCGTGAACTTCCTGCTCGTCGGCGCCCTGGTGATCGCAGGAGCGATCGGGTTGCGCCTGGCGCTGCGAAGAGAGCGGGGCGGGAGCTGGGGCCCGGTCCTGGTGGGCGTGTTCGGCGCCTCGTTCCTGGCCGCGGCGGTCTTCCCGGCCGACGCCGGGGCGGGCTTCCCGGTCGGTGCCCCCGATGCGGTTCCCGCGATGAGCGGGCACGGCACGGCCCACATGGCCGGCGGGATGATCGGCTACCTCGCGCTGTGCGCCGCGTTCCTCGTCCTGGCCCGCCCGCTCGCCGCCCGCGGCCGGCGCGGCTGGGCCCTGGCCTCGCGCCTCGCACCCGTCGCCGTCCTCGCCGGCTTCGCGGGCTCCGCCGCCTCCGTCCTGGCCTTCACCACCGGAGCGGGCCTCGGCCTCCTGTGGCTGACCGCGGTGACGGCCCGTCTGACCCCGGGCACGCGAACCGACTAGCCGGACCGCGGGGCTCCGGCCATCATCGAAACGACCAAGATCATCAACTGCCGAGACGGGACATCGACATGACCGACGCCGTGAAGGGCCCTGCCGCCTACTTCCCCTCGATCGAGAAGAAGTACGGCCGCCCGATCTCCGAGTGGAAGACCCTCATCCGCTCCTCTCCACTGACCAAGCACATGGAACTCGTCTCCTGGCTCAAGTCCGAACACGGCCTGGGCCACGGCCACGCCAACGCCCTGGTCGCCCACACCCTCGCCGAGGACAGCGGCAAGTAGCCGCGCACGGAAACGCGAAAGCGCCCCGCCCGGCCGGAGCCGGGTGGGGCGCTTTCGTGGATGTAGGCCGTGTGGGACTCGAACCCACAACCAACGGATTAAAAGTCCGCTGCTCTGCCAATTGAGCTAACGGCCCTCGGCACATCACCCCCGAGCATAGCCGCATAGATCCCCGGAACCGATCGGGTATCCGACACGGCGGCCCCGGCGGCACATTCGAGTCCGTTCAAGCGAGAAGGGCCCGTACGACACCCAGGTGTCGTACGGGCCCAGAGCTTAAGGTCA
>NZ_JBHTTQ010000220.1:0-3196 GCF_042794475.1 Streptomyces sp. NPDC056527 | reverse complement strand
CCCTCGGCGTCGCCTGCTACAACGCGATCCATTCGGTGGCGGTGGTGACCTCGTCGAGGACGTCGGGCAGTGGGTCGACGCCGAGGCCCGGGCCGGTGGGGACGGTGAGGTGGCCGTCGTCGAGGACGAACGGCGGGGTGATGTCCGTGGCGAAGTAGCGGTGGGAGCCGGAGGTGTCGCCGGGGAGGGTGAAGCCGGGCAGGGCCGCGAGGGCGACGTTGGCGGCGCGGCCGATGCCGGTCTCCAGCATGCCGCCGCACCACACCGGGACGCCGTGGGCGCGGGCGATGTCGTGGATGCGCCGGGCCTCCAGGTAGCCGCCGACGCGGGCCGGCTTGACGTTGATGACGGAGCAGGCACCGAGGGAGATGGCCGCCGCGGCATGGGCGGCGGACTCGATGGACTCGTCCAGGCAGATCGGCGTGCGCAGGAGCTTCGCGAGCTGGGCGTGCTGAACCATGTCGTCGTTCGCGAGGGGCTGTTCGATCAGCGTCAGACCGAAGTCGTCGAGCTTGGCGAGCTGTTGGGCATCGACGAGGGTGTACGCGGCGTTGGCGTCGACCTGGAGGAGCAGGCCGTCGCCGAAGCGCTCGCGAACGGCGCGGACCGGTTCGACGTCCCAGCCCGGTTCGATCTTCAGCTTGATCCGGACGTAGCCCTCGGCCACATAGCCTTCCACCGCGTCCAGCAGTTCGGGTATCGAGTCCATGATCCCGACGGAGACGCCGCAGGGAACGCGGTCACGGGCCGCGCCCAGGTACGAGCCGAAGGACTCCCCGGAGATGCGGAGCCGGGCGTCGAGGACCGCGGTTTCGAGGGCGGACTTCGCCATGTGGTGGCCGGTGAAGGGTTCCAGTGCACGGCCGACGGTGGCCGCGTCCACGCCGTCCTTCGGCAGGGCCGGAACGAGGAATCGGCGCAGGACGTCCTGGGCTCCGTCGACGAACTCGGAGCAGTAGCGGGGCTCGGACATGGCCGCGCACTCCGCCCAGCCCTCCCCCTCCGAGGTGACGACGCGCACGAGCAGGACGTCGCGGCTGGTCTCGACGCCGAAGGAGGTGCGGAAGGGGGCGACGAGCGGCATGGCGATGCGGCGCAGTTCGACGCCGGAGATCTTGGTCTTCATGGGGGGATGGCTCCTGTCGGGTTGTTCAGGCGGTGCGATGGACGACATAGCTGCGCCGGTCGTGGAAGCCGGCCACGCGCGCTCCCTCGGCGAGCAGGCCGCCCAGGGTGTGGCGGACGGCCAGTCGCCAGGCGCGGGCCGCGCCCGGGTCCTTACGGCGCAGGGACTCGATGTCGTCGGGCAGGTCGACGAGGACGGTGTCCGCGTCGGTCGGGCCGATCAACGGGCGGCCGTCGACGTTGCGGACGCCGTGGGGCACGCGGCCGGGGTGGTCGGGCGGACCGGCCGCGTCGGCGGGCACCGTCAGGTCCCATGCGGTCAGGACGCGGTCGGACTCGTCACCGCCGTTGATGGCGTCGTCCATGGCGCCGTAGAAGGACTGCAGATATGCCTCGGGGCGGGCGCCGAGCTTGACGAGGTTGAAGTGGGCGTTGCGGCGGATCAGCGGATCGTAGGTCCATGTGATGCGCGTGAGTCCGCGGGCGAGGGCCCACCGGCGCTGGTGCAGCTTGAGGGCGAGGCCGTTGCCGCGTCCGCTGAGGGCGCCGGTGATGTGGGAGTGCAGGGTGGTGCCCATGGGTTCGCCGAAGAAGGCGACGGACGCGCCGGTCAGGCGGCCGTCCTCGTACACGCCGGCCACGTAGTTGCCGGCGTGGGCCAGGGCGCGCATCACCTCGGCGGGGAGGGGGCCGCCCGCGGCCTGCGTCCCCCAGATCGTGGCGTACAGCCTGCTGACGTCCTCGAACTCCTCCATCGAACGGAGTTGGCGGATCTCGGTTCCGGTCTCGACGTGGATCTCGGTTCCGCTCATCGCATCGCTCCGACGAGGTGGGCCAGGAGCCGGGCGCGGGCCGGCATCGTGCCGGTGACGACGTGTTCGTGGTCGGCGTGGGCCCCGTCGCCGACGGCGCCGAGACCGTCGAGCGTCGGACAGCCCGCTCCGGCGGTGTAGTTGCCGTCGGACGCGCCGCCGACGGCCGCCTGCCGCAGGGGATCGAGGCCGAGCCGCACGGCGACCTCGGCGGCCAGGGTGAAGAGCCGCTGGGAGGCGTCGGGGTCCAGCGGCGGGCGGTTGGGGCCGCCGGCGATGCTCAGGCGCGCACCGGGGTGGTGCGGCCGCAGGGTCCTGATCAGCCGATCGACCGCTGCCTGCGCCGCGGCGCCGGGGGCGCGTACGTCCACGCTGAGATCGGCGCGCGCGGGCACGGTGTTGTTCGCGGTGCCGGCCGACATCAGGGTGGGGGTGATCGTCGTCCCGGGCCCGGTCTCCGCGGTGACCACGTCGGCGATCCTGCTCAGGGCCAGCGTCTGATGGGCGAGTTCGGTCGCGGCGTTGATGCCCTTGTCCGGCTCGAGTCCCGCGTGGGCGGCCCGGCCGTGGACGGTGATGTCGTACAGCGACACGCCCTTGCGGCTCGTCTTGAGCGCTCCCCCGGGGGCCGACGGCTCCAGGACGAGGGTCGCCTCGCATCGACGGGCCAGATCCTCGATCAGCGGGCGGGAGGCGCCCGAGCCGACTTCCTCGTCGCCCGTGACCAGCACGCTCACCCCGTCGAGGGAGGGCAGGGAGGCCAGGGAGTGGAACATCTGCACGAGGCCGGCCTTCATGTCGAAGACACCGGGGCCGCGGGCGATGCCCTGCTCCACCGACCAGGGGTGGGTCGTGAGGGACCCCATCGGCCAGACGGTGTCGTGGTGTCCGAGGAGCAGGACGCGTGGCGCTCCGAAGGTCCACTGGACGTGGGTGACGCCGTCGATCACCAGCGTCCGCGGCCGGGCGCCGAGCAGCCGAGTGCCCTGGTCGGCGACCACCTGAGCGCTGCGGGCCACCGCGGCGTGGTCGGCGGAGTACGACTCGCAGGTCACGAGTTCCTCGAGGTCGGCGAGCATGGCGGCGAGGTCGAACGGATCGTCCGCTCGTGTGGGAAGGGGTTCTTGGTCAACCGGCACGGTGGGTCCTCCAGATCGGGATGACCCACACGCTAGGCAGGCCGGACGCGGCCCGGTTCGTGCCGCGGTGACAACCTGGGCGCCCGGTTCGTACGGGGGACCCAATGCCCTCGGAACGAC
>NZ_JBHTTQ010000219.1:0-3232 GCF_042794475.1 Streptomyces sp. NPDC056527 | reverse complement strand
CGCTCGCCGAGGGAGTCCTCGGCCAGGAGACGGTGGGCGCGGGCGGAATCGCGTACGGGCTGCGGACGGTGCCGGTCGCCGTGCACATCGCCCGGCGGATCGCCGAACTCGCCCCGGACGCCTGGGTCATCAACTTCACCAACCCGGCCGGTCTGGTGACCGAGGCCATGTCCCGGGTGCTCGGCGACCGGGTCGTCGGCATCTGCGACTCCCCCGTCGGCCTCGGCCGCCGGGTCGCCCGGGTCCTGGGCGCGCATCCGGACGAGGCATGGATCGACTACGTCGGCCTCAACCACCTCGGCTGGCTGCGCGGCCTGCGGGTCGCGGGCCGTGACGAGCTTCCCCGGCTGCTGGCGGACGAGCAGGCGCTCGGTTCGTTCGAGGAGGGCCGGCTCTTCGGCCCCGAGTGGCTGCGCTCGCTGGGCGCGATCCCCAACGAGTATCTGCACTACTACTACTTCAACCGCGAGGCCGTCCGCGCCTACCGGCAGGCGGAGCGGACCCGCGGCGCCTACCTCCGCGACCAACAGGCCGGCTTCTACGAGGAGATGGGCAAGCCGGACACTCCTCCGCTGACCACCTGGCACCGGACCCTCGCCGACCGGGAGGCGACGTACATGGCCGCCAACCGGGAGGCCGCCGGGATCGGCGAGCGCGACGAGGAGGATCTGGAGTCGGGCGGGTACGAGAAGGTGGCCCTGGCGCTGATGCGGGCGATCGCGCGCAACGAGCGGGCCACGCTGATCCTCAACGTCCGTAACGGCTCCACCCTTTCGGTGCTGGACGCGGACGCGGTGATCGAGGTGCCGTGCTTCGTGGACGCGGCCGGTGCCCATCCGGTGTCGGTGGCGCCGCTGCCGTACCACGCGGTGGGTCTGGTGACGGCGGTCAAGGCCGTCGAGCGCGAGGTGCTGGCGGCGGCGGAGAGCGGCTCGCGGGCCACGGCGGTGAAGGCGTTCGCGCTGCATCCGCTGGTCGACTCGGTGTCCGTGGCCCGCCGGCTGGTCGACGGCTACACCGCCGGCCATGCGGAACTGGCCTATCTGCGACGCTGAATCGATCGGCACGACTGTCCGACGAACATCTTTACGCCCCATGGGGCGCGGCATACGCTCCCGCCCCATGGACTCACCTGGGATACGTCGTACACGTCCGAGAAGGGCGCTGGCCCGTCTCACCGCCGGCTGTCTGCTGGCCGCCGGCCTGGTGGGGGCCGGACCGGCGGCCGCCGACCCGTCCGCCGGGGTCGACGACGTCGTCGACGCGGCGACCGTCGTTCCCGTGCAGACCACGGGCCCCGCCGACAAGCGCTTCAACCTGGTCGTGATGGGCGACGGCTACACAGCGGAGGAGCTGCCGGCGTTCCGGGCCGACGTCGAGAAGCATCTGAACGTACTGTGGAGCGTCGAACCCTTCGCCTCGTACCGCTCGTACATCAACGTCTGGGCGGTGGAGGTCCCTTCTGCGGAGTCCGGCGTGGACTGCGACCCTGGACTCGACGCGCCCCGGCGTGACACCCCGCTGAACATGGGCTTCTGGGGCGGCTGCAATCCGAGCAGCGTGCAGCGGCTGCTGACGGTCGACAGCGGGAAGGCGGCCGCGCTCGCCGACCTGGTCCCGGGCACGAGCGGCGCCAACCGGCAGATCGTGGCCCTGGCGCACAGCGACACCTACGGCGGCGCGGGCGGCAGCTACGCGACCGCGTCCGGCGGCAACGCGCTCTCCTCGCTGATCACCCCGCACGAGATCGGCCACTCGCTGGGCAAGCTCCAGGACGAGTACGACTACTACGCGCGCGGGGTCGCCGGCGGCACGTACGCCGGCCCCGAGCCGTCCTCGACGCACCACACCCTGCTGACCGAGGAGCAGATGCGCGAGCAGCGCGCCAAGTGGTGGCGCTGGCTGGGCGAACGGAGCGAGGCGGGCGGTGTCATCGGCCGGTTCGAGGGCGGGCTGTACAGCACCAAGGGCGTCTGGCGGCCGAGCAAGCACTCGATCATGAAGACGCTCGGCTACGCCTTCGACCAGGTCGAGCGCGAGGTGATGGTCCAGGCGATCTCGGCCAAGGTGGATCCCGTACAGCAGCACACGCCCGACGCGGCGCCGATCGGGGCCGATCGGACGGTCTGGGTGGACACCCTGCACCCGCTGGGCGGTGAACTCGCCGTCGTGTGGCGGCTGGACGGCCGGACGGTCGGGAGCGGCAACACCCGGGCGGTCGACCTGCGCCGCCTGCGGCTCTCCCCCGGGAATCACACCCTGACGGCGACGGTCAGCGACCCGACCCCGTTCGTCCGCGACCCCGCGGTCCGCGATTCGGCCGCCCTGACCCGTACGGTGAGCTGGACGGTGAACCGCGCGCTGACCACGCCCGAGGCCGAGGTCGAGGCGGCCTTCACCGGTCACACACCGACGCAGTCGCCCGTCGGCGCGCGCTCGGTCGTCCACGCCGACACGACCCATCCGACGCGCGGCTCCTTCGCCGTCCGCTGGCGACTGGACGGCAGGACGGTCGACAACCCGGGCAACGACCGTGATCTGGACCTGCGTTCGCTGCGCCTCAGCCCCGGCACGCACACCCTGACGGCCGGGATCCCGGGCACGGACGCCGAGTTGAGGTGGACGGTGGACGCCCGTCCGGCGACGGGCTCGTACGAGCTGTCCGAGCCGCTCCGCACGGTGAGCCGGCCGGGACGCCCGGTCGAGTACGTCTACGACGGCGAGTTCACGATGAAGCTGACGGCCAGGGACGATCAACCGGGCGCCGTGGTCAGCCAGTTCCGGGTGGACGGCGACGGCTGGTACACGTACTACGGCTGGCCCACCGACGCCGACGCGCCCTTCCGCTTCTCGCCGAGCGGCACGGTCATCGACGATCTCGTCTACGGCAAGCTGGGCAAAAGCCGGGCGGTCCCGTGGGACGACGCGACGCCGGACTACGGGACGCACACGATCGAGTACCGCTCGATCGACGCGGCGGGCAATGTGAGCACGGCGAAGTCGTTCCGGGTGACGCTGGTCGAGCCCCGCGCATGACGAACCGGCGACCGACGCACGAGGCCCCGCGGGGCTGACCGGCCGACACCCGCCACGCCAGGCCCGCGGGACTGACTCGGCAGCGACCGCCACGCCAGGCCCGCGGGACTGAACGGGCGATCCGCGAAGGGGGCCGCGGGACTGACCCGACAACGAGCCGAACGCGACGAGGCCCGCGGACCGGACGGTCCGCGGG
>NZ_JBHTTQ010000218.1:0-3474 GCF_042794475.1 Streptomyces sp. NPDC056527 | reverse complement strand
GCACATGGTGCGGCGGGCCCGACGCTTCGTGGCCGAGGCGGGATTCGAACCCGCGACCTCTGGGTTATGAGCCCAGCGAGCTACCGACCTGCTCCACCCGGCGACCTCCACCGTAGAACGCCGGCATGTCCCCGGGCGAGCGAATTTCATCAGCCCCACAGCATCGGGTGCGAGGCCGCGAACCACGTGGGGGCAACACCCCGGTGCCGTTCAGCTCGCCTCGGGCATCGCCGTGTCGCGTGCGGATTCCAGCACGGTGCGCCAGGAGGCGACGTCCGGTCTGCGACGCAGCAGGGCGCGGCGCTCGCGCTCGGTCATGCCGCCCCACACCCCGAACTCGATGCGGTTGTCGAGAGCCTCCGCCAGGCACTCCGTACGCACGGGGCAGCCGGCACATACCGACTTGGCGCGTTTCTGCCGCGCGGCCTCCGCGAACAGCTCCTCCGGATCGGCGCTCCGGCACGCGGCATCCTCGCGCCAGTGGACCTCCACGATTGTCATGTCGTCCTCTCCCCCATCGACATCAGGAGCGAGCCTATGCGGTCGATGCCGCACGGACGTCATGTGGCTTCGTTCATGGCGCATGACATGGCCTGATTCCGCTTGCGCGTCGCGTGTCGTGGAACTCTTCGGCCCACGCGGCACTCGCGTCGGATTGCCACCCTGCCCAGCATTCCGAACTCCCCCACAAACCCCTGACGGTGCGGGCCGATACCCGGCTTTCCTCCGGGCCGGCATGGAGTTCGCGAGCAGGTCTCGAAAGGGTGGCCCCGGACAAAGCCCACCCATATGGCACCTGTGGTGAGTAGCATCCGGCAGCAACACACCAGGTGAAGGAGAATCAGCTGCCATGGCCGAGAACATTCAGATCGCGTACGCCGAGCGGTTCGCGGAGGACATCGAGAAGAACCGTTCCGAGCAGGAGGACATCGCTCGGCAACTCGCCGAACTCCAGGCACGGTTGGACCAGCTCAGGACGGACGAGAAGTGGCTGACCGAGATGCTGGGAACAGTGCCCCCGGCCGCGGATTCGACGCCCGAGACCACCGAGGTGACACCCGTACCCGCACCGGTTGAGGCCCCCCTCACCGAACCTGCGCCGGACGTCGTCGTGCCGCAGCCCAGGCAGGAGAAGGCCACCACCAAGCCGGCCCGGAAGAGCGCTTCCAAGAACCCCGTCGTAAAGAAGCCCGTCGTCAAGAAAGCCGCAGTCAAGAAGCCCGTCGCGAAGAAGACCGTCGCCAAGCAGGCCACTCCCAAGAAGGCCACAGCGCCCCAGGCGCCCGTCGCGAAGAAGACCGACGAGCCTCCCCTGCGCAACCTCATCGAAGGCATCCTGACCAAGCACGCCGGTGAACCCCGCCTGGTCAGCGAGATCCGCACCGAACTCGTGGAGACGTATCCCGAGCGCACGACTTCCATCCAGGTCGTCCGCAACAACCTGGAGAGCATGACCAAGAAGGGCATCGTCGAGAAGGGAACCCAGCAGGGCTCCGTGATGTACTCCAAGCCCGCACGCGCCGAGACCCCCGACGAGGAGACCGCGAAGGCTCCGGCGAACGCCTGACCATCGGGGCGCGGAGGCCCAGGACCGTCTCCGCGAACGAAGCCCACCGACCGCGGTGTTGCACAGACCGATGTTCGGGCCCAACGGCCCGACGGCCTTCACAGCCCCCATGGTCCGATCCAGCCATGGGGGCAGGGGCGCCTGCGGTCGCGAGGCAGTTGCGGGAGCCCATTTCATCCGCCGTACATGGAACCGCCGTTCCTCTTCGCCTACTGTCGTGGGCATGGCAGCAGGAATCCTCACTGCGCGCCGTCACGTCGACCACGGGCGCGCGGCGAGCGCCCTCTGTACGGTCGCCCTGGCGCGCTGACCGCGCCCTCTCCCCCACGGGATCCCCACCTGGCGCTCCGCCTGACTCCCGTCTCTTCCCCTTCCGCATCGCGGCCGACGGCTCGTCCTGGAGTCCGTTCGTCCGCCGCGCCCCCCTGTGCAGACGCACCCCGGAGGAATGGACAACATGAGCGAGAACCAACGCCCGCCGGTGAGCCGACGAGGCTTCCTCGGCGGCGCCGCCGCTGTGGCGGCCGCGACCGCCGTACCCGCCTTCGCGCAGCTCGCCGGAGCCGGCCCCGCCGCTGCCGCCGGCCGCCCGAACATCCTGCTGATCGTCACCGACGACCAGCCGAAGCACACCGAGTGGGCCCTGCCCAAGGCCGTCGCCTGGCTCGCGGACCAGGGTGTGAAGTTCACCAACGGCCACGTCACCACCCCGTTGTGCTCTCCCTCGCGCTCCAGCGTCTTCTCCGGCCGCCACGCCCACAACCACGGCGTGCGCAACAACAAGGCCTCGCTCTCGCTCGACCAGAGCACCACCGTGCAGAAGTACCTCAAGCAGGCGGGCTACCGCACCGGCCTGTTCGGCAAGTACCTCAACTCCTGGACCCTGGCGGACAATCCGCCGCACTTCGAGGAGTTCGCCCTCCTCCAGCCCGGATACGTCGACGCTCAGTGGAACGTCAACGGAACCGTCCAGACGATCAACGGCTACACCACCACCATCGTCAAGAACCGCACTCTGAACTTCCTCGACAAGGCCGCCACGGATTCCCGCCCCTGGTTCGCGTACGTCACCCCTTACGCGTCCCACGGCCCCCGCACCCCCGAGGCGAAGTACGCGGGCACACCGGTCCCGGACTGGAACGGCCGCCCCTCCGTTCCTGAGAGCGACCGCAGCGACAAGCCGGCCTACATAAAGAACGCCACCGGCACCCTCGCCGAAGGCCGGACCATCCGCGCCGAGCAGTTGCGCACACTGCTCAGCGTCGACGACGCGGTGCAGGCCTTCAAGGACAAGCTCCAGGCCCTGGGGCAGCTGGACGACACCCTCGTCATCTACATCGGCGACAACGGCTTCAGCTGGGGGGATCACGGCTGGACCGCGAAGTCGGTGCCCTACCGCCCGGCGCACGAGGTGCCGTTCTACCTCTCCTGGCCGGCCGGCGGGCTGGGAGCGGGGACCGTGGACGACCGCATCGTCGCCAACATCGACATCGCGCCGACCATCCTCGATGCGGCAGGCATCACGCCGAGCGCCCCTCAGGACGGCAGGTCCCTGCTCTCCTCCCACAGCCGTGACCACCTGCTGGTGGAATGGTGGAAGCAGGGCACCGGCACCGGCGGGGCCCCGACGTGGTCCTCGTACGTGGCCAAGGACAAGCAGTACACGGAGTACTACGACCTGACGACCGACGGAAACGGCACGGTATCGGGCACCGGCCAGGTGAAGTTCCGCGAGTACTACGACCTGGCGAACGACCCGTACCAGCTGACCAACAAGCTGTACCAGGCCACCCCGGCCCAGGAGCAGGCCCTCGGCATCCCCGCCCTGGCCGCCCAGCTCGCCGCCGACCGGGTGTCCTGACCCGCACCTGGTACCGCCGGCCGGCACCCGTGTCGCGGGCACGGGT
>NZ_JBHTTQ010000217.1:0-3486 GCF_042794475.1 Streptomyces sp. NPDC056527 | reverse complement strand
GGGCGACGACCGTGTCCATCTCGTACGGGTAGAGCACCGCGTTCGCGACCGCCAGGACCGCCGCGCACAGCAGCAGCCCCGCGAGCCCGGGGACGGCCGACGGCGGCAGGAAGGCCACGCCCATCAGCACCAGGCCGAGGACCAGGCACCGCTCGCGGCTCAACCGGCGCCGGCACCAGGCCGTGATCCGCAGCTGGCCGGCCAGCGCCACCAGCGCGGAGACCACGAAGAGCGCGGTCGTCGCCGCCGTGCCGTCCGCCGCGAGCGGCAGCGCCAGATAGACCTGGAAGGACAGGACGTACGAGCCGGTCATCGCCAGCGAGAAGAGCCAGAAGGTGCGGTTGGTCAGCACCGTACGGAACTGGCCCCGTTCCTCGGCCGCATCCGCCGCCTTGCCCCGTACCGGAAGGTGCCGCAGCTGCACCAGCGTCAGTACGGCGAACAGCACCGCCGCCACCACGCACGTCAGCCGGAACGACACCCCCGTCAGCGCCACCCCCACCAGCGGCCCGAGCAGGATCCCGGCCTGGTAGTACGTGTTGAACAGCGCGAACGCCTCCACCCGCCGCTCCCCCGCCTCCGCCGCGAGGTACGCCCGCACGGCAGGGTTGAACAGCGCCCCCGCCAGTCCCGTCGCCACCGAGGCGGCGACCAGCACCGGCAGCGACTGGGCGAACGCGAGCGCCCCGAAGCCCACCGTCCGCAGCGCGCAGCCGGCGACGATCAGCGGCTTGAAGCCCAGCCGGTCGGCCAGCGCCCCGCCGACCAGGAACAGGCCCTGCTGGGAGAGGTTCCGTACGCCGAGGACGAGACCGACTGACCAGGCCGCCATGCCGAGCCCGTCCGCGAGATGGGCGGCGAGGTAGGGCATCAGCATGTAGAAGCCGAGGTTGATGGTCAGCTGGTTGAGGAAGAGCAGCCGTACCGCGGGCTCGAAGGTACGGCTCTGCCGCCAGATCCCGCCCTTGGCGGGGTCCGGGACCCGGGCGCTCATCGGACCCGCTCCAGGACCCGGCGGGTCCAGCCGTCGACGCCCGCATCGCCCTCGTACGCCGCCGGCTCCTCGCGCGTCGGGGCGTCGAGCAGCCCGTGGGCCGCGCAGAACTCGTCGCTGAAGACCGTGTCGAAGTACCGCTGCGGCCCGTCCGGGAAGACGGCCGCGATCCGTGTCCCGCGCGGCCGTGTGCGGGCCAGCCATCCGGCGACGAGCGCGACCGCGCCCACGCTCCAGCCGCCCGTGGCGAACTGACGCGACGCCAGGCGCCGGGCCGCCCGGACCGCGTCGGCCGGACCGACCCAGTGGATCTCGTCGAAGGCGGCGTGGTCGACGTTGCCGGGGTGGATGGAGGAGCCGAGCCCGCGCATCAGCCGCTCGCCCGCGGGGAGGCCGAAGACGGTGGAGTGGACGCTGTCGACGCCGACCAGCTCCAGGGCGGGGCTGGAGGTGGCGCGCAGCGCGCGGGAGATGCCGGCGGAGTGCCCGCCCGTCCCCACCGCGCAGACCAGGACGTCGATCCGGTCGAGCTGCGCCGAGAGTTCGCCGGCCAGCCCCGCGTACGCCTCGGGGTTGTCGGGGTTGCCGTACTGGTTCGGCCACCACGCCCCGTCGAGGGTCGCGAGCAGCTCCGCCACCCGGTCCATCCGCGCCTGCTGCCAGCCGCCGCGCGGGCTCGGCTCGGAGACGACGTGGACGGTGGCGCCGTGGGCGACGAGCATCCGCTCGACGATGGGTTCGAGACCGGGGTCGGTGACGACATGGACCGGATGGCCGTGCAGCACGCCGGCCAGCGCGAGGCCGAGACCGAGCGTGCCGGAGGTCGACTCGACGACGGGCGCGCCGGGCCGCAGCTCTCCGCGGCGGCGGGCCTGTTCGACCATGTGGAGGGCGGCGCGGTCCTTGATGCCGCCGAAGTTGAAGCCTTCGAGCTTGGCCCAGTAGCCGTCGTCCATCCACAGCACCGGGGTGTTGCCGACGGTCTGCGCGGCGAGGGAGGACAACGCGGCGACGGGCAGCAGTTCGTTCATCAGGAGTACGTCCTTGAAGTGGGTACACCGAAAGGGAGCCTGGTCGTGTCGTGCGACCGTGCTCAGTTCCGGTTCACTCCGAGGGCGATCAGCAGGTGGCCCGGCTCGGGGCCGGGTCCCGCCCGGTCGCGGACGCAGCGCGCACGCGGATCGGCGGGGAAGACCTCGGCATCGGCGAGGAGTACGGCTCCGCCGGCGTCGGGCGCCGCGGGCTGCGGGACCGTCTGGGCGGGCAGATGGACGTCGAAGGACCACGTCTCCCCGGGCCGCTCGCAACCGTGCGGCAGGGCGGGGGCGGTGACGGTGGTCGTGTCGTCGGGGGAGGCGAGCGGATGATGCCCGTTCGTCCCGTGGCAGACGCTCACCAGCAGGGCGAGGAGCGCGAGCAGGACGAGGACGGCGGGCGCCCGCCGTCGAACATCGATCGCTGTCTCGTCACCCATGGTGGGCGTGACGTTACGGTGCGGCAGTGCGCGGCCGCAAAGAGGCGTGCCCGGTTTCGGACACCGTTTACTTCGGGATCGAAGCCCCTACATGTTCCGCTCCGCGTAGACCTCCATCGCGTCGCGGACGAGGAGGGCCGTGCCCTCGCCGTGCCGGTCGTAGTTCCGGCCGAAGCGCGGGTCGTCGACGTACATCCGGCCGAGGCCGATCACGTACTCCTTCGTCGGCGTCGTGGTCGTCGACAGCCACGCGACCTGGCGCCGTGCGATCGCCTGGACCTCGTCGCTGTCGGCGGCGAGGCCGTCCCGGGCCGCCCGGCCGAAGTCGCGGGCGATCCCGGCCTGCTCGTCCATGAACGCCTGCTTCTGTTCGGCGTCGAGCGAGCGCCACCAGCGGTCGCCCTTCTCGTACGCGTCGCGGCCCCAGCGCTCGGTGACCTCCTCCTCGTACCGCGTGTGATCGAATCCGTCGAACACTTCTTCCGCCATGAGTTCCTCTCCGTTCTCCGTCTTGTGGAGAGTGGTCCGCACCGCCTCGATCTGCCGCCCGATCCGCTCCCGCTCCTGTTCGAGGAGGAGCAGATGGGTGCGGAGGGCGGCGGGCGTGTCCCGCTGACCCGCCAGGACCTCGGCGATGGCGGGCAGGGAGAGCCCGAGCTCGCGCAGCAGCAGGATGCGCTGCAGTCGCACGAGCGCCGCCTGGTCGTAGTACCGGTAACCGTTGGCGCCGATCCGGCTCGGCTCCAGCAGTCCGCGCTCTCCGTAGTGCCGGAGAGTGCGGCTGGTGGTGCCGGCCTTCCTGGCGATCTCCTGGATCGACCACTCCATGGGGAAAACGCTAAATCTTGACGTTGCGTAAAGGTCAAGCCCGATGGTGGGCGACACGACGAAGGCCCGGATCCAGTGAATGGATCCGGGCCTTCGTTTGCTACTGAGTAGCGGGGACAGGATTTGAACCTGCGACCTCTGGGTTATGAGCCCAGCGAGCTACCGAGCTGCTCCACCCCGCGTCGGTGAA
>NZ_JBHTTQ010000216.1:0-3683 GCF_042794475.1 Streptomyces sp. NPDC056527 | reverse complement strand
GCCACCCACGGTGGCCGGGCCCTTTCGCCGTACGGGACGGGTCAGCTGTGCGGGGCCCAGTAGTCGAGCAGGGTGCCGAAGCCGTGCTCCACGGACTTCCAGGAGCCGCTGAAGCCGAGGACGGAGAACGCGGAGGTGGGGAAGCCGCCTCGGTTCATCCGGGCCAGGGCGTCACCCTCGGCCGAGCCCGCGAGGGCATCGGAGAGTGCGTGCATCCCGGGGTTGTGGCCGATGACGAGGAGGTTCCTCACCTCGTCGGAGACCTCGTTGAGCAGGGCGATCAGCTCGCCGGGCGAGGCCTCGTAGAGCCGCTCCTCGTAGACGGTCCTCGGGCGGTGCGGCAGCTCCTGCACGGCCAGCTTCCAGGTCTCTCGGGTCCTGGCGGCGGTGGAGCAGAGGGCCAGATCGAAGGCGATCCCGGTGTCGGCGAGCTTGCGCCCGGCCACGGGGGCGTCCGCGCGGCCGCGGTCGGCGAGCGGTCGCTCGTGGTCGGACACCTGGGGCCAGTCGGCCTTGGCATGCCGGAGCAACACAATCCTGCGGGGTTCGGGGGAGCCGGGGGGTGTCCCCCCGGAAGTCGCTGCGACGCTCATGGGCTCCAGCTTCGCACGAAACGAGCCACCGGGCGCAGGGTGTTGGGTCAGTGGGGCAGCGTCTGCTGGATCTGCTTCAGGAGATGCCCGACCGACGGGTCGCCACCGGCCGTATGGGCCCCGCCCGGCCCCGCTATCAGCAGGAAGAGCGCGACGAACGCGGCCACCGGGAGGGCGAGCGCCCACCAGGGCAGCCGGGTGTCGACGCCGCCGACGGACGGGGCCGGGGTCCGGGTGTGCGTACGGGCCGACATGGCCGCCTCCGTGGGTCGGGACTTCCCGCGGCGGTGACTGCCGCGATGTCTCCACGCTACGGAGCGCGCATCGTCGAGCCCATCCGGTGATCCACCTACTTCACCCTGAGACTCACCCCCTAGGGGATGGAGGGGTTAACCCCACCGCGAGGGCGGGTCAGGGGGAGGCGATGGTGGCGATGACGGCGATGACGACCGAGATCCCGAGCATCGCGCCGAGCACGAGCAGGAGCTTCTTCTGGCCGTTCGGGGGGTTCGGATCGAGCACTGGCATGGAGACAGTCTCGCATCTCAGCATTCGTCCTCGACGGTCCGGTCCCTGCCGGCGAGGGTGCCGACGATCATCTGGGGGATCATCAGCCCGGCCATGAGCGCGATGGGCAGGCCCCAGCCGCCGCTGTGCTGGTAGAGGACGCCCACCAGGAGCGGGCCGGGGATGGAGATGAGGTAGCCGACGCTCTGCGCGAAGGCGGAGAGCCGGACGACGCCGGCGCCGCTGCGCGAGCGCATACCGATCATGGTGAGGGCGAGCGGGAAGGAGCAGTTGGAGACGCCGAGGAGCACCGCCCAGAGCCAGGCGCCGCCGGAGGGCGCGAGGAAGAGGCCGGTGTAGCCGACCAGGCCGCACAGGCCCAGGGCGACGACGATCGGGCCCTGGGTCTTGAGCCGGGTCGCGAGGCGCGGGATGACGAACGCGAGCGGTACGCCCATCACCATGGTGACGGCGAGCAGCACACCGGCCGTACCGGCCGGGACGCCGGCGTCACGGAAGATCTGCGGCATCCAGCCCATCGTGATGTACGCACCGGTGGCCTGGAGGCCGAAGTAGGCGCCGAGGGCCCAGGCGGTCCGGCTGCGGGTGATCCGGAGCGGGGCGGCCGAGGGGGCCGCGGCCCGGGCCTCGGCCGCGCCTGTCGCCGACCCCGTGGCCCGGTCGCGCAGCAGCGGGATCCAGGGCAGTACGGCGAGGGCGGCGAGGATCGCCCAGACGCCGAGGCCGGTGCGCCAACTGCCGCCCAGGACCTCGGTCATGGGAACGGTCGCGGCGGCGGCCAGGGAGGTGCCGAGGGCGAGCGCCATGGAGTACAGGCCCGTCACGCTGCCGACGCGGTCGGGGAAGTACCGCTTGACGATGACGGGCATGAGGACGTTGCTGACGGCGATGCCCATGAGGGCGAGGGCGCTGGCGGCGAGGAAGCCGACGGTGCCGGAGGCGAAGGGGCGGACGGCGAGACCGGCGAGGATCGCGGCCATGCCGGCGCAGACGACGGCGGCGGGGCCGAAGCGGCGCGCGAGACGGGGCGCCATGATGCCGAAGGCCGCGAAGCAGAGCGGGGGCACGGAGGTGAGGACGCCGGCCACGCTGCCGCTCATGTGGAGTCCGTCGCGGACCTCTTCGAGGAGGGCGCCGAGGCTGGTGATGGCGGGGCGGAGGTTGAGCGCGGCGAGGACGAGTCCGACGAGGACGATCCGGGTGATCCAAAGGGCCGGCCGGTCCGGTGCGGAAGAATCCCCCACGGTGGCGGTCGGCTTGGAGGTCCGGGCCGGCGGTGCGGCGGTCTCGAGGGTCTGCGGCTCGTCATGCATGAGCGCCATCATAGAATCATGGGATGATTGGTTGTCCAATCCGGAACGAAATGGAAGGTGCACCATGGCGCTCGGCTCCCCCCGGCGTTCCGGGCTCTCCGATCAGGTGATCACCGAGCTGCGGAACCAGATCACCTCCGGTGAGTGGCCGGTCGGTTCGCGGATCCCGACCGAACCGGAGCTGGTCGAGCAGCTGGGCGTGGCCCGCAACACCGTGCGCGAGGCGGTCCGCGCGCTCGCGCACAACGGGCTGCTCGACATCCGGCAGGGCTCGGGCACCTATGTCGTCGCCACCAGCGAGCTCGCCGGCGTGATGCACCGCCGGTTCGCCGGATCCGACCCGCGGCACATCGCCGAGCTGCGCTCGACGCTGGAGTCCTCGGCGGCGCGGCTCGCGGCGCAGCGGCGCACGGAGCGGGACCTGAAGCAGCTGGACGCGCTGCTGAGCGGCCGCGAGGAGGCCTGGCGGTCGGGCGATGCCGAGCGGTTCGTGACGGCCGACGGCGCGTTCCACCACGCCGTGGTGGTCGCCTCGCACAACGACGTACTGACCGAGCTCTACGCCGACCTCGGTGACGTCCTGCGGCAGTGGCTGCGTGACGACGTGGGCCCGGAGCTGCGGCCGGAGCACCACATGGACCACGCGCGCCTGGTCGAGGCGATCCGGGCGGGCGACGCGGACACCGCGGCGGCCGAGGCGGCCGGGTATCCGTTCATGTGCCTCAGGAACCTGGGGCCCGCGGAGCCGGCTCGACCGGTTGGTGCGTGAGCCAGGCGGAGCGGACCTCCTTCCAGCAACGGCCGGTCAGCCGGACGTAGGCGGTCGCCTCCACGTCGACGGGGGCGCTGTCGGTGTCGACGTCCCACCACCGGTCGCACTCGACGTGCAGCCGGACGCGATCGGTGCCCGGGTAGGGGTTGTGGCAGTAGGCCGTGACACGGGAGCCCTCGACGACCGTGCGGCAGGAGGCCCCGAAGTTCTCGGGATCCCGGACGACGGCCGGCAGCGGGGCGTCCTCGGCGGGACCGGGCGCCGCGCGCACCTCTGCCGCGACGGCGAGTCCGGCGAGGAGTGCGGCGGCCGAGGCGAGAGCGGCGGCCCTGCGGTGCGGCGCGCGCATGTCCCTACCTCCTCCCCGTCAGTAGCTGGAATGTCACGCTCCGATCCAGTGTGGGGTGATTCGCCCGACTTTTCGACTCGGGGGGACGGGTACGGGAACGACGAAGGCCGGGCGCCCCTCCGTGGAGG
>NZ_JBHTTQ010000215.1:0-3769 GCF_042794475.1 Streptomyces sp. NPDC056527 | reverse complement strand
GGGTGGGCACCTCCTACCCGGCGGTGGGCCCCCCCCCCCCCGGCCGCCGGGGCGGGCGCCCGGTGGACCACGACGGGGGGGGGCCCGGCCCCCCCCCCCCGCCACCGTGGTACTGGCACCCCCGGGGGAAAGGCGCGCCGTTCCCTCTCCACACACTGGTACGCCTGGGCGATGGTCGCTCCGGTGGTGATCGTGATCGGCGTGATCATCGGGTACCCGCTGGTACGCGGGATCTACCTGTCGCTCACCGACGCCAACGAGCGCAACGTCGCGCGGAGCATCGGCGTCAACGAGATCCCCGCGACCTACGAGTTCGTCGGCCTGGACAACTACGTCGAGGCTCTCAACGGGGGGCAGTTCTTCAGCACCCTCGGCTGGACGCTGGTGTGGACGGTGTGCTGTGTCTCCGTCACCTTCGGCCTCGGCCTCGGCCTCGCCAACATCCTCAACCGCAAGATCGCCGGCCGTTCCTTCTACCGGATGATGCTGATCCTGCCCTGGGCCGTGCCCGGCTTCGTCTCGGTCTTCGCCTGGCGCTTCCTGTACGACGAGCGCCGCGGCATGCTCAACCAGATCCTCGCCGGCGGCGGCATCGACGCCGTGCCGTGGCTCAACGACCCCACCTGGGCCAAGTTCTCGGTCATCGCCGTCAACGTCTGGCTGGGCGTCCCCTTCATGATGGTCGCCCTGCTCGGCGGACTGCAGTCCATCCCCGGTGAGCTCTACGAGGCCGCCGAGATGGACGGCGCCAACGCCTGGCAGCGCTTCCGGAACATCACGCTGCCCGGGCTGCGCTCGGTCTCCACCACCGTGATCCTGCTGAGCACCATCTGGACCTTCAACATGTTCCCGGTGATCTTCCTGCTCACCCGGGGCGGGCCAGGCGAGGCCACCCAGATCCTGGTCACCCAGGCGTACAAGTTCTCCTTCGAGATCAGCCCCCGTGACTTCGCCCAGTCGTCCACCTGGGGCGTCCTCATCCTGATCCTCCTGATGGGCTTCGCCGCGATCTACCGGCGAGTCCTCCGCAAGCAGGGAGAAGTCTGGTGACCACCGCACAGACCACCGCGACCAACGCCCCCCGGCGCGGCCGCCGCTCGCCGCTCGCCTCGATCGGGCTGCACACCACCCTGATCGTCGCCTCCGTGATCGCCGTCTTCCCGGTGCTGTGGGTCCTGCTCACCTCGCTCAAGCCGGCGAAGTACGCGACCACGACCGACTTCTTCAAGGAGACGACGCTCGCGAACTACACCGACCTGCTGGAGAACACCGAGTTCCTCGCATGGTTCGGCAACTCGCTGCTCATCGCGGGCCTCACCACGCTCCTCGGCGTCTTCGTCGCCTCCACCACCGGCTACGCCGTCAGCCGCTTCCGCTTCCCCGGCAAGCGCGGACTGATGTGGACGCTGCTGGTCACCCAGATGTTCCCGGTCGCCGTCCTGATCGTGCCGATCTACAACATCATGGCGACGCTCGGCCTGCTGAACAGGGCCGCCGGTCTGGTCATCACGTACCTCACCATCGCGGTCCCCTTCTGCGCCTGGATGATGAAGGGCTTCTTCGACACCATCCCGCGCGAGATCGACGAGTCGGGCCAGGTGGACGGGCTCAACCCGTTCGGCACCTTCTGGCGGCTGATCCTGCCGCTCGCCAAGCCGGGGCTCGCGGTGACCGCGTTCTACTCCTTCATCACCGCCTGGGGCGAGGTCGCCTACGCGTCCGCCTTCATGGTCGGCGACGAGAACCTCACGCTGGCCGGCGGACTGCAGAAGTTCGTCAACCAGTACGGCGCCCAGTGGGGTCCGATGTCCGCGGCCTCGGTGCTCATCGCCATCCCGGCGGCGCTGGTGTTCCTCTTCGCCCAGCGGCACCTGGTGACCGGCATGTCCGCCGGCGCCGTCAAGGGCTGACCCTGAACACCCCACACGTACCCCCCTCCTTACCTCTCAAGGAAGACATGACCCAGCACCTCGCTGCCCCCGCCGCCGCCCCGACCACCGGCACGCACACGGGTTGGTGGAGAGACGCGGTGATCTACCAGGTCTACCCACGCAGCTTCGCCGACGGAAACGGCGACGGCATGGGCGACCTGGAGGGCATCCGCGGCCGGCTGCCGTATCTGAAGGAGCTCGGCGTCGACGCCGTCTGGCTCAGCCCGTTCTACGCCTCCCCACAGGCGGACGCGGGCTACGACGTCGCCGACTACCGGGCCATCGACCCGATGTTCGGCAGCCTCCTCGACGCCGACGCGCTCATCCGCGAGGCGCACGAGCTGGGCCTGCGGATCATCGTCGACCTGGTGCCCAACCACTCCTCCGACCAGCACGAGTGGTTCCAGCGCGCGCTGCGCGAGGGCCCCGGCTCCCCGCTGCGCGAGCGCTACCACTTCCGCCCGGGGAAGGGCGAGAACGGCGAACTGCCGCCCAACGACTGGGAGTCCATCTTCGGCGGCCCCGCGTGGACGCGGGTCGAGGAGGCGGACGGCACCCCCGGGGAGTGGTACCTGCACCTCTTCGCTCCGGAGCAGCCCGACTTCAACTGGGAGCACCCCGCCGTACGCGACGAGTTCCGCTCCATCCTGCGGTTCTGGCTCGACATGGGCGTCGACGGCTTCCGTGTCGACGTCGCCCACGGACTGGTCAAGGCCGAGGGCCTGCCGGACATCGGAGCGCACGACCAGCTCAAGCTGCTCGGCAACGACGTCATGCCGTTCTTCGACCAGGACGGCGTCCACGAGATCTACCGCTCCTGGCGCCAGGTCCTCTCCGAGTACGACGGAGAGCGCGTCCTCGTCGCCGAGGCGTGGACCCCGACCGTCGAGCGGACCGCGCACTACGTGCGCCCCGACGAGATGCACCAGGCGTTCAACTTCCAGTACCTGGGCACCCATTGGGACGCCGAGGAGCTGCGCCGGGTGATCGACGCCTCGCTGGCCGCGATGCGTCCGGTCGGCGCGCCCACCACCTGGGTGCTCTCCAACCACGACGTCACCCGGCACGCCACCCGCTTCGCCAACCCGGCGGGCCTCGGCACCCAGCTGCGCGAGCCCGGCGACCGCGAGCTGGGCCTGCGCCGGGCCCGTGCCGCGACGCTGCTGATGCTGGCGCTGCCCGGATCGGCGTACGTCTACCAGGGCGAGGAGCTCGGCCTGCCGGACGTCACCGACCTGCCCGACGAGGTCCGCCAGGACCCGTCGTTCTTCCGGGCCACCGGCCAGGACGGCTTCCGCGACGGCTGCCGGGTCCCCATCCCGTGGACCGTCGAGGGCAGCTCGTACGGCTTCGGCAGCGGCGGCAGCTGGCTGCCGCAGCCCGCCACCTGGGGCGCGCTCAGCGTCGAGGCGCAGGCCGGGGACCCCGGCTCCACCCTGGAGCTGTACCGCAGCGCGCTCGCCGTGCGCCGCGAGCAGCCCGGGCTCGGTGCGGGCGAGGACATCGAGTGGCTGGAGGCGCCCGAGGGCGTGCTCTCCTTCCGCCGCGACGGCTTCGTCTGCACCGCCAACACCACCGGTCGGGCCATCTCCGTCCCGCTGCCCGGCCGGTTCCTTCTCTCCAACGAGCCCGTCTCCCACGGGGAGGGCTTCGCGGAGCTGCCCGCCGACACCACCGTCTGGTGGGCGGTGTGACGATTCCCCTGCCGCGGGGGGGCGGGGCCGGCGCCCCCCCGCGCGCGGCCCAACCCGCCCCCGCGGGGGGGGGCTGTGTCTTTTAAAAAAAAACCAGCCCACCCAACCGAGCGAATAATGGTATTGGGGGGGGTGGGTGTAAGG
>NZ_JBHTTQ010000214.1:0-3976 GCF_042794475.1 Streptomyces sp. NPDC056527 | reverse complement strand
GGACCGGACGGTCCGCGGGCCTCGTCGCGTATCGGCGGCCCGTCAGGCCTTGCGCCCGACGGCGGCCCAGCCCGGGATGGGGTCGTCGCCCAGGACCGGGACGACCTCGCCCAGCTCCGGGTGCCACTCCGCGGTGAGCGAGACGCCGGGCTCGACGAGCTCGAGACCGTCGAAGAACGCGGCCAGCTCGTCGCGCGAGCGCGGCCGCAGGGTCAGCCCGCGGGCCTTGTACATGCCGACGGCCTTCGCCGCCCCCTCCGGGTCGAAGTCGCCCGTGACGTGCGAGAGGACGAGGTAGCTGCCCGGCGCGAGCTTGTCGACGAGCTTGCCGACCAGGTCGTACGCCCCGTCCTCGTCCCCGACGAAGTGCAGCAGGGCGAGCATCGACAAGGCTATGGGCTTGTCGAAATCAAGGACCTTTCCGGCCCTTTCGAGGATGAGCTCGGGGTCGCGGGCGTCCGCCTGGATGTACTCGGTGGCCCCTTCGGGCGTCGAGCGCAGCAGGGCGGCCGCGTGCGCGAGCACGATCGGGTCGTTGTCGCAGTAGACGATCCGGGAGTCCGGCGCGGCCTCCTGGGCGATCTGGTGCAGGTTGGGCTCGGTGGGGATGCCCGTGCCGATGTCCAGGTACTGCCGCACCCCGTGGGCGCTCAGCCACCGTATGGCGCGGTGCATGAACGCCCGGTTGACCCGCGCCATGTCCCGGCCGCGCGCGTCGACGGTGAGCAGCTGCTTGGCCATCTCCTCGTCGACCGGGTAGTTGTCCTTGCCGCCCAGGAACCAGTCGTACATCCGCGCGGGATGCGGCTTGCTGGTGTCGATCCGTACGGCTGCGGGGTCCTGGCTCATCGAGGCTCCTGGTCGGCGGAGAGAACTACGGTTATGAGAGCAAGAGTTACGCGACGGTAGGGGTGTGACGGAAGGGGTCAGGTGAGCAGAAAGTCGGCCTGACCGGATTTCGCTCCTTGGATGAAGGCTGCGATCTCTCCGTGGGTGTAGATGAGCGCTGGTCCCTCAGGGTCTGCGGACTGTCGCACGGCGACTCTGCCGTCGGCCAGCTTCATGGCCTCCACGCAGTTGCCCCCGTTCCCGCCGCTCCACGGCTTGTGCCATCCCTCGGCACCGAGATCCGCGGCGGGCATGCCGTTGTATATGCGATCCATTCACAGCTCCTTGCGGAGATCCCGGAGGATCTCCTTCGTGCGTTGTGCAGTCGCGGCCTGGGCCGCCATGCGGTCCATGACCTCGAGATGAGAGGCCACCTCGGGGCGCGCGTCGAGATAGACGGCGCCGGTGAGGTACTCGCTGTAGACCATGTCCGGGAGTTCGGGCACGGCGAAGCGGAAGAGGACGAACGGTCCGTAGGTGCCGGGGTGGTGGCCGGACGCGAACTCCGCGATCTGCAGGGTGACGTTCGGCAGCTCGGACGCTTCGAGCAGCCGGTCGAGCTGGTCGCGCATCACTTCGGGCCCGTCGCCGACCGGTCGGCGGAGGACGGTCTCGTCCATGATCACCCAGAACTTCGGGGCGTCGTCCCTGGTCAGCAGGGACTGTCGCTCCATCCGCAGGGCTACATGACGTTCGATGTCCTCGGCATTGCTCCCACCGACGGCCCCGCTGCGCAGGATGGCGCGGGCGTATCCCTCGGTCTGCAGCAGACCGGGGACGAACTGCGGTTCGTAGGCACGGATGAGGGCGGCCGCCCCCTCCAGGCTGACGTACATGGAGAACCAGCCGGGCAGCACGTCGTGGAACCGCTGCCACCAGCCGGGGAGGTTGGCCTCCTCGGCGAGGGCGACGAAGCCCTCCGCCTCGGAGTCGGTGATGCCGTACGCCTTCAGCAGGAGCTGGACGTACGGGATCTTCAGCGCGACTTCCGCCGTCTCCATGCGTCGGATGGTGGCCGGAGCGACCCGGAGGACCTTGGCGGCCTCCTCCCGCTTCAGGCCGGCCCGCTCGCGCAGATCCTGCAGACGCTTGCCGAGAACGACCTGTCCCACCGTGGGGGCGGACCGCGGCTCGCTCACTCCCAGACCTCCCCGACGCGCTGTTTTGGTTGAGTGTGCCATGAACAGGGCCAGAGAGAACACAGCACTCTGCAATTTTCAGAGTGCCACTTGCCAAGTGTCCGCGTCGGGAGCAAAGTATTCCGGTGAACCAGTACGTGCTGCTGCCGCGCGCCGCCACGGGGGCGATGTGCGGCACTGCTTACCCACTGTTGTGAGGACCGGTCGTGGCTTCTGGTAACGCGCTCCCCTCAGGTCTAGCGACCCCACGCGTCATGACCCAGCGCCCACGAACCGACGCTTCCCGTCCCGGCCTCCGCCCTGATGTCCGCCGGTTCGCCTTCGAACTGCCGGCCCGGACGTCCTCCGTGTCGCGCGCCCGCAGACTGGCGGAGGAACGGCTGATCCTCTGGGGCTGCGATCCGGAGATCCGCGACACGGTGACGCTGATCGTCTCCGAGCTCGTCACCAACGCCGTCGTGCACACCGCGTCCACCCATGTCATCTGCGAACTGCGCGAGGGCGAGGAGCAGTTGCGCATAGCGGTTCGGGACGAGGGCGGCGCCGGCGATCCGCGGATACGCGACTGCGGCGAGGAGGAGCGCGGGCGCGGACTGATGCTCGTGGACGGGCTGTGCAGCGCGTGGGGGGCGGACCGTACGGGGCACGGAACGGCGCGGGTCGTCTGGGCCGAGCTGGCCCACGGCATGGGGCACACGTGCTGAGGTCGATGGCGACGCTCCTGACACCGAGGTCACGCAGGAGCGCGGGGGCCGATTCGACCCGTCTGGTCGTGCCTCCGGGCTTCCGTACCGCTCTGGGCTGCGACGCGGTGGGCGTTCCGGCGCGCCACGGTTTCCGGATCCTGTCCCGGCTGCCCGCCAAGGGGTGTGTCTACGCGGACACGGACTGGTGGTGGTGGCTGGTGCCGACCGGCTCGGACCTGGAGCTGACCTGGCCGATGCCGGCCTGCTACGCCCCGGGCGCGGAGATCCCGGACCGCCGCCCCCGCCTGATCCACCGGCCCGACGGCACGTCGCCGTACACCCCGCCGATCCCCCTCTATCTGCTGTGCTGCCAGCTGACGGGAACCGCTCCCTCCTGGACCCTCTTCCCCACGCAGAGTGACGGCGTAATGTCGGAGCATGTTCACCCCTCAGGGCCCGACCGTCCGTGAGCTGGCCGTCCAGGCCCTCTCCTCCGTGGAGCACGGCTACGACCTGCTGGCGAAGAAGTTCGACGAGACCCCGTTCCGCACCCCGGGCCCCGTCCTGGACGCGGTGACGGAGACCCTGCGCCCCCTGGGCCCCTTCGACCGGGGCCTCGACCTCTGCTGCGGCACCGGCGCGGGCCTCTCCGTCCTGCGATCGCTGTGCACGGGCCGGGTCACGGGCGTGGACTTCAGCACGGGCATGCTGGCCGAGGCCCGCCGCTCCCACCCGAAGGCCACCCTGATCCGCGCGGACGCCCTGGCGCTGCCCTTCGCACCGGCCTTCGACCTGGCGGTCAGCTTCGGCGCCTTCGGCCACTTCCTCCCGGCGGAGCAGTCGAGGCTCTTCACCGAGACCCACGCCTCCCTCCGCCCGGGCGGCCTCCTCGCCTTCCCCCTCCCGGCTCCCCCACGGGTCGGCTCACTTCCATACTGGACCCTGTGGGGCTTCGACGTGACGATGCGCGTACGGAACGCACTGTGGCGCCCGCCCTTCGTCATGTACTACCGCACGTTCCGCCTGGCGGACGTCCACGAACGCCTGACGACGGCGGGCTTCGACGTCTCCCTGTTCCCGATCGAGTCCCTCGGCAGCCGGGAGGACGGCAGCCCGCGCTGCCGGCTGGTGGTGGCGCGGAAGGCGTAGCTCGCTCCGGGAGGCCGCCGTCCAGCGGGCGCTCAAGACCGCGCTGCGCAGCCGGACGTCGCTGGTGATCGCGCACCGGTTGTCCACGATCCGTGAGGCCGACCAGATCCTCGT
>NZ_JBHTTQ010000213.1:0-4041 GCF_042794475.1 Streptomyces sp. NPDC056527 | reverse complement strand
CCTTTCGTGGCTCTCGTTCCGTCGGCTACTGCGCGCCCGGGCGCACCAGACCGCTCTCGTACGCGTACACCGCCGCCTGGACGCGGTCACGCAGCCCCAGCTTGGTCAGCACATGACCCACGTGCGTCTTCACCGTCGTCTCGCTGACGAACAGATCCGCCGCGATCTCCGCGTTCGACAGACCGCGCGCCACCAGCTTCAGCACCTCGACCTCACGCTCGGTCAGCGTGTTGAGCGTGTCCGGCACCTGCTCGTCGCCCGACGGCAGATGCGCCGAGTACTTGTCGAGCAGACGCCGCGTGATCGACGGGGCCAGCATCGCCTCACCCGCCGCGACCACCCGGATCGCCTGCACCAGCTCGTTGGCCGGCGCGTCCTTGAGCAGGAAGCCACTGGCCCCCGCGCGCAGCGCCTCCACCACGTACTCGTCCAGGTCGAAGGTCGTCAGCACCAGCACCTTCGCCGGACCGTCCCGCCCCGGACCCGTGATCTGCCGGGTCGCCTCCACCCCGTCCATCCGCGGCATCCGGATGTCCATCAGCACCACGTCGGGCTGCAGCGCCCGCACCTGGTCCAGAGCCTGGAGGCCGTCCCCGGCCTCACCGACGACCGCGATGTCCTGCTCCGCCTCCAGAATCATCCGGAAACCGGTACGCAGCAGCGGCTGGTCGTCGACCAACAGGACGCGGATAGCCACGGGAACTCCTTCACGGCGTGGGGTGGACCGGCCCCATTCTGCCCTGCCCCGAATCGTCCGCCTCCGGCGGGCGCGCGGAAACGATCTCCCGCCGGATCTCCAGCGGATACACCGGGGGAGTGCCCCCGAACTCGGGGCACACCGCCTGGTGATCGCACCAGCCGCACAGCTTCGTCGGACGCGGGCGCCACTCACCCGTCTCCGTCGCCAGCCGGATCGCCTCCCACAGGGCGAGCAGCTTCCGCTCCACCCGCAGCAGATCCGCCTCGACCGGGTCGTACGTCAGCACATCGCCGCTGCCCAGGTACACCAGCTGCAGCCGGCGCGGCACGACCAGCTTCAGCCGCCAGATCACCAGCGCGTAGAACTTCATCTGGAACAGCGCGCCCTCGCTGTACTCCGGCCTAGGCGCCTTGCCCGTCTTGTAGTCGACGATCCGCACCTCGCCCGTCGGCGCCACGTCGATCCTGTCGATCACCCCGCGCAGCCGCAGCCCCGACTCCAGCTCCGTCTCCACGAACAGCTCACGCTCCGCAGGCTCCAGCCGCGTCGGATCCTCCAGCGTGAACCACCGCTCCACCAGCTGCTCCGCCTCGCCCAGCCAGCGCGCGAGACGCTCCCCCTCCGCGTCCTCGGCGAACAGCTCGCCCAGCTCCGGCTTCGACTCCAGCAGCCGGTCCCACTGCCCGGGAATCAGCGCCTTCGCGCGCGGCGCCGTCCGGTCCACCGCCGGAGCGTCGAAGAGCCGCTCCAGCACCGCGTGCACCAGCGTGCCCCGCGTCGCCGCCTCGCTCGGCTTCTCCGGCAGCCTGTCGATCACCCGGAACCGGTACAGCAGGGGACACTGCATGAAGTCGCTCGCCCGCGAGGGCGACAACGACATGGGTGTCCTGGCCCCCACGGGCGGCTGCTCGCTCGTACTCATGACTCAGACCCTACGACCCGCCACCGACAGCGAGCCGAATACCATCGACGACAGACCCTGTCACGCTGCATGATCGAAGAGTGACGCACGACGGGGGTCGCGCGGAAGGCTACGAGAGGAACCCGTGAACCAGGACGACCAGCGCGGCGAGAACGAGCGGCCGCGGTCCGGCGACGCGGAACCGCCGTCCACCGGGGACACCCGGGCCCGGCGCAGCGAGAAACCCGGCGGAGGCATCCTCATGGGCCGCCCCTTCGGTGTGCCCGTGTACGTCGCCCCCAGCTGGTTCCTCGTCGCCGCTCTCATCACCTGGGTCTTCGGCGACCAGATCGAACGCGTCCTGCCCGAGCTGGGCGCCGCCCGCTATCTCGTCTCCCTGTTCTTCGCCATCGCCTTCTACGCCTCGGTCCTCGTCCACGAACTGGCCCACACGATCGCCGCGCTGCGCTTCAAGCTCCCGGTGCGCCGTATCCAGCTCCAGTTCTTCGGCGGTGTGTCCGAGATCGAGAAGGAGAGCGAGACCCCCGGCCGCGAGTTCGTCCTCGCCTTCGTCGGCCCCCTGCTCTCCCTGGTCCTGGCCGGGGTCTTCTACCTGACCCTTTACGCGGTCGAGCCCGGCACCGTCCCCGGTGTGCTGCTCGCCGGGCTCATGATCTCCAACCTGATCGTCGCGATCTTCAACCTGCTGCCCGGCCTCCCGCTCGACGGCGGCCGGATGCTCCGCGCCGTCGTCTGGAAGATCACCGGCAAGCCCATGGCCGGCACCGTCGCCGCCGCCTGGGTCGGCCGCGCCCTCGCCGTCGCCGTCCTCATCGGCCTCCCCCTCCTCACCCGCACCGGCGCCCTCGGCAACTCCACCGAGGACATCAGCGGCATGGACACCGTCACCGACGCCCTGCTCGCCGCGATCCTCGCCGCCATCATCTGGACCGGCGCCGGCAACAGCCTGCGCATGGCCCGGCTCCGCGAGCATCTCCCCGAACTCCGGGCCCGCACCCTCACCCGGCGCGCCATCCCCGTCGAGCCCACCACCCCGCTCTCCGAGGCCCTGCGCCGCGCCAACGAGGCCGGCGCCCGCGCCCTGGTCGTCGTCGACGGCCAGGGCAGCCCGACCGGCCTGGTCCGCGAGAGCGCCATCGCCGGCGTCCCGCAGCACCGCCGCCCCTGGGTCGCCGTCAGCACCCTCGCCCAGGACCTCACCGACGGCATGAAGGTCCCCGCCGAACTGGCCGGCCAGCCCCTCCTCGACCACCTCCGCACCAGCCCGGCCACCGAGTACCTGGTCGTCGAGGAGAGCGGGGAGATCTACGGAGTGCTCTCCACCAACGACGTGGAACGCGCCTTCGTCAAGGCCATGGCAAGACCCTCCTCGTAACCCCGGTACTCTGGTCACATGTCCGAACCGACCGGTGCCGCCCGCCGTCGCGGGCCCTTCAAGGTCGGGGACCAGGTCCAGCTCACCGACCCCAAGGGACGCCACTACACGTTCACGCTCGAGGCCGGGAAGAATTTCCACACCCACAAGGGTTCCTTCCCCCACGACGAGCTGATCGGTGCTCCCGAGGGCAGTGTTGTCCGTACCACGGGAAACGTCGCCTACCTCGCGCTGCGCCCCCTGCTCCCCGACTACGTCCTGTCCATGCCCCGCGGCGCCGCCGTGGTCTACCCCAAGGACGCGGGGCAGATCCTGGCCTTCGCCGACATCTTCCCCGGCGCGCGCGTCGTGGAAGCCGGGGTGGGCTCGGGCTCGCTCAGCAGCTTCCTCCTGCGCGCCATCGGCGACAGCGGAATGCTGCACTCCTACGAGCGCCGCGAGGACTTCGCCGAGATCGCCAAGGGGAACGTCGAGCGCTACTTCGGTGGCCCGCACCCCGCCTGGCAGCTCACCGTCGGCGACCTCCAGGACAACCTGTCCGACACGGACGTGGACCGCGTCATCCTGGACATGCTCGCCCCCTGGGAGTGCCTGGAGGCCGTCTCCAAGGCCCTCGTCCCCGGCGGCATCCTCTGCTGCTACGTGGCGACCACCACCCAGCTCGCCCGCACCGTGGAGTCCATCCGCGAGTTCGGCTGCTACGCCGAGCCGCAGCCCTGGGAATCCATGATCCGGAACTGGCACGTGGAGGGCCTGGCCGTCCGCCCGGACCACCGCATGATCGGCCACACCGGCTTCCTCGTCACCGCCCGCCGCCTCGCGGACGGCGTCGAGCCGCCCATGCGCCGCCGCCGCCCCGCCAAGGGCGCGTACGGTGAGGACTACGAAGGCCCCAACAAGGGCTGACGCCCCGACAACGAAGGCGTGCCGTCGTGGGGGTGCCGCCCCCCGGCGCGGGACACGACCGCGGCCCCCGCACCGTGGGGCTGCGGGGGGGTTTAAACAAAAGTAGCGGCCCACCCCGCGTAGAGTTGTGTTATGGGT
>NZ_JBHTTQ010000212.1:0-4149 GCF_042794475.1 Streptomyces sp. NPDC056527 | reverse complement strand
CGTTTTCAAGGCTCTGACCGGAGTTCCGTGAAATCCCAGGTCAGGAGCCGTGTGAGGGAACGTTCCGGCAGGGCATGTCTCGCTGGTGGGGGTTTGCTCGCTGGACGATGTGCTGTTCCCGAACGTCGATGTGCGGTTGGAAGCCGTGGAGCTCACGGCCGAGGTGTTGGTGGTGGCAGCGGCCGCGTGCGGTCCGCCGCCCAGATGCCCAGGGTGCCGTGCCCGGGCTCGGCGGGTGCATTCCTGCTATGAGCGATGTCTTGCCGAGCGGCCGTTGTCTGGGAAGAAGTTGCTGGTCAGGCTTCGGGTCCGGCGGTTCTTCTGTGACCGTGCTGGGTGCCGGCGACGGACGTTCGTCGAGCAGGTCGGCGGGTTGAGCGAGCGGTATCGCCGCTCCAGTCGCGGGCTGAAGGCCTGGCTCCGTCAGGTCGCGGTCGAGCTTGGTGGGCGGGCCGGCGAACGGCTGTGCCGCCGCATGCACCTCGCCGCCGGACGCACGCGACTGCTTGAACTGCTGGATCCTCCGACGGTGCCGGAACGAGCCCCGCGGGTTCTCGGTGTCGACGAGTTCGCCTTCCGCAGGTGCCGCACCTACGGAACCATCCTCGTCGACCTGGAGGCCGGCCACGTCGTGGATGTTCTGCCCGACCGTACCTCCGAGACCTTCACCGCCTGGCTGCGTGAGCATCCCGGCGCCGAGATCATCTGCCGCGACCGGGCCTCGGCCTACACTCGCGCGATCAAGGAGGCGGCGCCCGACGCCGTGGAAGTCGCCGACCGCTGGCACCTGCTCCAAAACCTCGCCGCCGCAGTGGAGAAGACCTGCCACCAGCACCGCGCCTGCCTGCGCAAACGCGTCGATGAGGTGACCAGCCGCATTCCGGAGGCACCGCCGCTGATGCATCCCGCTCCACGAACTACCGCGGACGCCGATCACCGACCAAACCCGGCACCGCCACGCCGACGTTCAAAAGCTTGCCGCCGCGGGCTGGACCATCAGCGCCATCGCCCGCCGTCTCCACCTTGACCGCAAGACTGTCCGGCGCTTCCGCGACACCGACCTCGACCAGCTCCTGGCCTCGGCGAACGAACGCCAGCCGGCCGGAGTCCTGGATCCGTTCAAGCCGTACCTGAACACGCGCTTCACCGAAAGCCTCGGCCAGGTCAGTGGCAGCCGCCTCTTCCTGGAGATCTGCGAACGTGGCTATCGCGGCAGCCGCCAGGTCGTTCGGAAACACCTGGCCGCCCTCCGCGCTGGGTACGCCGAACCTATCCGCGCGGACATTCCCAGCCCTCGCAAGATCACCAGCTGGATCATGCGGCCGCAGGACACGCTTCCACCCGAACTCGAACGCCGCCTGCTCGAAGTGCGGATCGCCTGCCCGGACATCGCCCGCGCCTGCGACCTCGCCCGAGCCTTCGCCGAGATCCTCCGACACCGACGTGGATTTCTGCTGACCGAGTGGATCCGCCAGGCCGAGCTGGATGCCCCGAAGCCGTTGAGCGGCTTCGCGGGCTTCCTTCGGCAGGACCTCGACGCCGTCGCTGCTGGCCTCACCCTTCACTGGAGCTCAGGCATTGTCGAAGGCCACGTCAACAGAGTCAAATCACTCAAGAGGGCAATGTACGGACGGGCTTCCTTCGATCCTCTTCGGACCCGAATCCTCATCACGCCGTGATCGTTGCCATGAGAGCACCGGTTTCAGGCTCCGGCCACGACACTATGGGCGTGGACGCGAACGACGAGACATCCGATCAACAGCCGGCCCTGCCTCCCAGACCAGTTCTGCCAGACATGGCCGCAGCACGCAGTCGCGGGCCAGTTGACGCCATCGAGGCTCATTGGCAGTCGCTACGGCTCGCGTGGCAGTGGAGCCACGCAGTACACCAGCTCCGCGCGCCCGGGCGCCCATATCCGGGCATCGTCCCACTGCTGGAGGCCGCTGCCGCTCAACCACGACTCCGGCGGTTGCACCCGTTCACCAGCCACTTCGCCCTGCTCTTCAGCAGCTCCACCAGTTACCCGTGGACTGTGCAGGCCGGATCGATCGAGCCCTTGCACAACGGACGGTTCAAGGTTCGCCAGCGTAATCCCTTCGCTGTGATCGGTGAAGTCAACACCGCCGAAGAGGCTGTGACTCTAGTGCTTAAACTCCTGCCTACCGGCTCTGATCCCGTCATCACGGACTCTGAGGACAAGCGCGTGTGACGAGGTGTGGCCACGCGTTTCGACACCAGCACCCTGAGGCTTCTACTCAAGATCAATCACGGAACTCCGGTCAGAGCCGTTTTCAAGAATCGCCATCATCACGCCGTCGTGTGCCACGGATACACAAACCACATGCGCGACTACGAGATCTTCGTCCGCGATCCGGCGGATCGGAGCGCAGAGAACGAGCTGCCTCACCGACGATACCTGTTCCGATACTGCACCGGAGCCCTGTGCTTTCCCGCAATGTCGCCCGAGACGTGGAAGCGCTCTTTGCATGACTCTTGGATCGGCCAGGAGGGCCGGAACCCCGATGCAGTTCCTGAGGATTCCGCCTCGAGCGTGGCGTGGCTTCGCTTTCCATGCGCGGAGGTGCGTCCGCCTTCGAACGCGGCTCGCCGTTGGACGGAGGCGCTGGGGATCGAAATTCCACGACGTCTTCCTCAGACCGCGTTTGAGATCTCATTGGGTGGCCAGCAGGCCGGGCAGTCATCGCTCGTTGTCACAGGCCGCGTCTACGGTTCGCCCATGAGCGTTCCCGAGGTCATCCCGATCAGACACGAGCCTGACTACCGCACGAGCACCATCGGCCGGTGGCAAGGCGGCCAGTTCTTCGCTTCGGTCACTGCGACCTTCCCCGAGGGCTGGAGTGGCGACGACTGGCAGTCCCAGAAGCGTTGGTGCGCGGTGCTCCATCAGTTCGACGGCGCTGGCCGGCACCTGGACTCGCGCATCCAGTTCACCGGCACCACGGCGGACGGCGAAAAGAAGGCGATTGCTGCCGCACTCCAGCTGCTGGGTGAGTGGCTGGACGCTCTTCCCGAGCGGCAGTACCAGGACATTGCGATCGCACCCTTCGCCGTCCTGTTCGAGGGAGCCCTGTTCGGCCTGGTCCTAGAGGAAGACAAGGAGGACGAGGAGGGCAACGGTGTGTGGGCCGAGTTTTATCCCGACGGCCTAGGCTTCAACGCGCCTTGGGATGGCCAATACGACACCTGAGCCCGACCTGACGAGAGGTCGCCGACCGCTGCGGACCGCTGCTCGACCCCTGGCCAGCCGACGTACCATCTCGCCGATCATCGCCCAGCGGATCATCGTCTCCGCACGCTTTGGACTGGTCTCGTAGTCCCGTGCGAGGCGCCGGTGGGCGGTGAGCCACGAGAAGGTCCGTTCGACAGCCCAACGATTGGGCTGGACTTGGAAGCCGCGCTGAGCGGGACCCTTACGGACGATCTCCAGCTCGCGACCGAGATTGGAAGCACTCCAGTCGACGAGCCGACCCGGCGAAGCCCTGGTCCGCCCAGACTTTCTGCACACTCGGGTGATCGAGCCGGGTCCACAGAAGGGGGCGTCGGGCACCGTCACGGTCCTGGACGTTCGCCGCGACGACGTGGACGGCCAGGAATAAGCCGAGGGTGTCGGTGACAATGAACCTCTTGCGGCCCTTGACCTTCTTGCCCGCGTCAAAGCCCCTGGTGGAGGCCGGAACGGTGTCGGCGGTGCGGACGGATTGCGAGTCGATCAGGCCCGCGCTTGGCTCTGCTTTGCGGCCGTCGGCTTCACGGACCTTGCCGCGCAAGGCGTCGTGGATGCGCTCGACGGTGCCGTCGTCGTGCCACCAAGTGAAGTACCAGTACACGGTCGGCCAGGGCGCGAAGTCCTTCGGAAGCTGCCGCCATGCGCATCCGGTCCGCACGACGTAGAAGATCGCGTCCACGATCCGCCTCCGCGGGTGCTTCTCCCGCCGTCCGCCCTTCGGCCCCACCCGCGCCGGTGGCAGTAACGGCTCCACCAACGCCCACTGCTCGTCGGTCAGATCCGACGGATACCCACCCCCGGAACCACTCCACGAAAGGCTCAACGACCGTCTCGACACCGAGGCACGGCAGATCTCAAACACGGTCTCAGCTTGTTCTTTATCTACCAAGATCTTCCAGGCT
>NZ_JBHTTQ010000211.1:0-4202 GCF_042794475.1 Streptomyces sp. NPDC056527 | reverse complement strand
CTAGCGGACCGGGCGCTCCTGGTCTCTGCGGCCTCTGACCTCGCGGCCCAGGAAGAGCGCGAACACCGGAGGCTGCTGCTGGAGCAGCTCGAGCCGGCCGCCGTCCGCCTCGGCGAGGTCCCGGGCGACGGCCAGTCCGATGCCGGTGGAGTTGCGGCCGCTGATGGTCCGCTCGAAGATCCGCGCGCCGAGATCGGCGGGGACACCCGGGCCCTCGTCGGTGACCTCGATCACGGACTGGTTGCCGGTGACGCGGGTGCGCAGGGCGACGGTGCCGCCGCCGTGCATGAGCGAGTTCTCGATCAGCGCGGCGAGGACCTGGGCCACGGCCCCAGGCGTGCCGACCGCGCGCATCCCCTGCTTGCCCGAGTGGACGATGGCCCGGCCCGCGCTGCGGTAGGCGGGGCGCCACTCCTCGATCTGCTGCTTGACGACCTCGTCGAGGTCGAAGGCGATGGCGGAGCCCGTACGGGGGTCGCGCGAGTTGGTGAGCAGCCGCTCCACGACGTCGGTGAGCCGTTCCACCTGCGTGAGCGCGATCGTCGCCTCTTCCTTGACCGTGTCCAGGTCGTCCGCGACGGCGACCTCCTCCAGGCGCATGGAGAGGGCAGTGAGGGGCGTACGGAGCTGGTGCGAGGCGTCCGCGGCGAGCCGGCGCTCGGCGGTGAGCATCCGCGCGATCCGCTCGGCCGAGGCGTCCAGGACGTCGGCGACCCGGTCCAGCTCCGGCACCCCGTACCGCTTGTGGCGGGGTCGGGGGTCGCCTGAGCCGAGCCGTTCGGCGGTCTCGGCGAGGTCGGTGAGCGGGGACGTCAGCCGGTTGGCCTGTCGGACGGCGAGCAGGACGGCGGCGATGACGGCCAGCAGGGCCACGGCACCGATGATCAGGAGGGTGCGGCCCACCTCGGAGGTGATGGTGGAGCGGGACTCCTCGACGGTGACGGTCTCCCCGCGCTCGCCCTCGGCGCTGCCGCGGATGACGCTGCCCTCGGGGCGGGCGCCGATCTCGATGGGGGCGCGGCCGGGGATCTCGATCAGGGCGTACCGCTTGGCGCCGCTCTGCTCGGCGAGGATGTCCGGGTTGACGGGCTCCCCGCCGATGAGCCGGCTGTCGACGATGGAGACGAGGCGGACGGCCTCGGAGTCCACGCTCTCCTGGGCGCTGCTGGAGATGGTCCGCGTCTCGACGATGACGAGGGACACCCCGAAGACGGCGATGACGACGAGGACGACGGCGAGCGTGGAGTTGATCAGACGGCGACGCACAGTGTGCCCTCCGGGGCGGGCGGGGTACGGGGTACTGCCCCGAGCGTACGGCGCGGGCGCGCCCCCACCCGCCGACCGTTGTGGGCAACTGTCCGGCGGGGTTGGGGGCACCCCCAGAGGCAGCTCTGGGGGAGGGTGGGCACAACCCACGACGGCGCCGCACCCGTGGGCACCGCAAGCACCGGGAGCCTGGGCTCGGCAAGGGCGCCGTCCGTTGTGCCCACCTGTTCCGCCCCAGCGGAACGAATGCCCACAACGGAGTGCGTCAGCTCTTCTCGAAGCGGAAGCCGACGCCTCGGACGGTGGCGATGTAGCGAGGGTTCGCCGCGTCGTCACCGAGCTTCTTGCGGAGCCAGGAGATGTGCATGTCGAGGGTCTTGGTCGACGACCACCAGGTGGTGTCCCAGACCTCCCGCATCAGCTGGTCGCGGGTGACGACCCGGCCGGCGTCCCGGACGAGGACCCGCAGGAGGTCGAACTCCTTCGCCGTGAGCTGGAGCTCCTCGTCGCCCATCCACGCGCGGTGCGACTCGACGTCGATCCGGACGCCGTGCGTCGCCGGCGGCGCCGCCGGCTCCGTGGAGCCGCGCCGGAGCAGGGCCCGGACGCGGGCGAGGAGCTCGGCGAGGCGGAAGGGCTTGGTGACGTAGTCGTCGGCGCCCGCGTCGAGTCCGACGACGGTGTCGACCTCGTCGGCGCGGGCGGTGAGCACGAGGATCGGAACCGTGTGGCCCTCGGAGCGCAGCCGCCGGGCGACCTCCAGGCCGTCCATGCCGGGCAGCCCGAGGTCGAGCACGACGAGATCGACTCCGCCCTGGAGTCCGGCGTCGAGGGCGGTGGGGCCGTCCTCCCGCACCTCGACCTCGTATCCCTCTCTCCGCAGCGCACGGGCCAGCGGCTCCGAGATGGATGCGTCGTCCTCGGCGAGCAGTACACGGGTCATGGGGTGATGGTAGTCCGCACGGCGGACGCCCCGGGGCATGATCCACAGGGCCGCGAGGGCCCCTGCGGATCAAGGTGGGTAACCTGCAGATGACCTTTGAATGAGGGCTGCCGGTTCCTAGATCACCTGTGATCCATGTCTCAAGTCCTTCCATATCCGGCACTGTCGTGTCGTATGGTGGCGAGACGTCAGTTGCGGTAATCGGGGACCTTTGGCTCGCTTCGTGCGACAGAGGTCCTCTTTATGCGTGAGGTCGGCTCCGCCAACCTCGATGACAGTGAATGACCTGTGGGCCGGGTCCCGAGACGCGATACGGCGTCAGGGGCGTGGATCCCGGTGGGGTGCGACCACTCCCACCGGTGCCGGCCTCCCCCACCGGGCGCACCACGCTCACAAGGCGCGCGTCCCGACAGAGCAAGGATCGACATGGCGTCCAGCCTGACGACGGCTTCGACCGGAACCCCTGGTTCCGAGAAGACGTTCCTCGGCCACCCCCGCGGCCTGGCCACCCTCTTCTTCACCGAGATGTGGGAGCGCTTCTCCTACTACGGCATGAGGGCTCTCCTCGTCCTGTACCTGGTTTCCGGTGGCGCCGACGCGGCGACCGGCAGCCAGGGTGGCGGCCTCGCGATGACGGCGGCCACCGCGACGGCGATCTACTCGGTCTACGTCTCGATGGTCTACCTGATGGCCATGCCGGGCGGCTGGTTCGGCGACCGCGTCTGGGGCGCCCGCAAGACCGTCACCATCGCCGGATTCGTGATCATGGCCGGTCACGCCTCGCTGGCGATCCCCGGCCAGGCGATGTTCTTCGTCGGCCTCGCGCTCGTCGCCGTGGGCTCCGGTCTGCTGAAGGCCAACATCTCCACGATGGTCGGCCACCTCTACGACGGCCCGGACGACCCGCGCCGTGACGGTGGCTTCACGCTCTTCTACATCGGCATCAACCTCGGTGCGTTCGTGGCGCCGTTCGCCGTCGGCACCCTCGGCGAGAAGGTCAACTGGCACCTCGGCTTCGCGCTCGCCGCCGTCGGCATGGGTCTGGGCCTCGCGTGCTTCCTGGCCTTCACCAAGAGCCTGAGCCCGAAGAGCACCGTCGTCCCGAACCCGCTCTCCCCCGAGGAGCGCAAGAGCATCCTGGTCAAGGTCTGCCTGGTCGTCGCCGCCGCCGCCGTCTTCTACGGCGCCGTCGTGGCGATGGGCATGTACACCCTGAAGTGGGCGCTCGTCCCGATCACCCTCGCGGGTCTGATCATCCCGGTCGCCGTCCTGGTCCGCATCAAGCGCGACAAGGACCTCAGCACCGGCGAGCAGTCGAAGATGAACGGCTACATCTGGTTCTTCGTCGCCGCCGCCGTCTTCTGGATGATCTACGACCAGGGTGGCTCGACCCTGTCGCTCTTCGCGGACGGCAAGACCGCCGACTCCGTTCTCGGCATCAGCTTCCCCGCCACCTGGTTCCAGTCCCTGAACCCGCTCTTCGTCATGGCGCTGGCTCCGGTCTTCGCCTGGCTGTGGCTGTGGCTGGCCCGTAAGAACCAGGAGCCGAACACCATCGTGAAGTTCGCGATGGGCCTGGTCCTCGTCGGTGCCTCCTTCTTCGTCTTCATCGTCCCGATGGGCATGGCGGGCGACGGCACCAAGGTCTCCCCGATGTGGCTCGTCTCGATCTACATGATCCAGACCATCGGTGAGCTCTGCCTCTCCCCGGTCGGCCTCTCCGTCACGACGAAGATGGCGCCGCAGAAGTACGCCTCCCAGATGATGGGTGTCTGGTTCCTCGCCGTCACCGCCGGTGACTGCACCACGGGTCTGCTCTCGCTGGCCGGTGTGGATCTCAACGGCACAGGGATCATCGGAATGCAGGCCGCGCTCGCGGTCCTCGCAGGCTTCGCGGTCTTCATGTACCGCCGGAAGGTCCAGGCGATGATGGGCGGCGTCCACTGACGTCCCCCGCTGTACGGACCTGAGGGCCGCCGCACCGATCGGTGCG
>NZ_JBHTTQ010000210.1:0-4252 GCF_042794475.1 Streptomyces sp. NPDC056527 | reverse complement strand
CCCGGATTCGGGCCCGCGGCGCTGGAGCCGCCGCTGGAGCGGTTCCGCGGCCGTCTGCTCGTCGTGCTCACGCAGCATCCGCATGACGGTCGCGGGCGAGGGGTGCTGCCCCTTCTTCTTGCCCGTGGTGATGACGAGCCGGGAGGCGATGCCGCGCAGGCGCATCTCCTGGTCGCGCAGGCGGAGGGCCATGGAGAGCATGGACTCGTCGGTGACGCCGGCGCCGCCGATGGTGCCACCCTGCGCCCGGCAACGGGCCACCGCCACGCCTTCCCCGAGTTCATCCCAGATCAGGGGAGCCTCCCAGGCTTAGCGTCGGCGAGAACTACCGGAACCCCCATCTTGGGCGTCACGCACCCCTGTCCGTGCGCTGGTTGAAGTCGCAGCATTGGTAGATCTCCAGCCGTGTTGGGCGTGGGGCGGACCTGGTGCATCCTCGTCCGTGCCCGGGGCGGCCGTTCTGGGACCGGCCGCGTTGCCCGGGCAGGTCACCCGACCGGCAGCGTGATTGGGCGCGGGGCGGGTGCTCCCGGGGCGGGGCGGGCGGGCGCGGGGGACGTGTGTTGAGGAACATTTCGGCATCCGTAGCGGGGCCCGGCCGAGGTGGCTCTCTCGTCCGGCCGGGCCTCGCGTGCGTGGACCTCGTATCGCCCTGTCACCGTGCCGTGCGTGAGGCCGTACCGCCCGGGGGGAAGTACGTGGTGTAGGCCGGCCAGGGGTTCCACGGTCCGCACCTCTCGGCGTGCCGTGAGGCCGCGGTCTCTGACGTCCTCGGGTGGGGTCGGTCAGGTCCACTGGGGTTTGCGGTGGTTCGTGGGCGGTTCGTCGGCGAAGAGGGCGAGGAGCCCGGCGATGTTGCGGCCTGCTTCAGCGGGGTGGCGGATCTACGCGCCGGGGGTAATGCGGTAGCGGTCGCGTCGTCCTTCGAGTACCCGGGTGAGGTATCCCTCCTGCTCCAGGTCCGCGACGATCGCCTGGACGGTCCGCTCGGTGAGCAGGCACGTCTCGGCGACCTCCCGGAGGCGTGGGCTCGAAGGCAGGTGATTGCCATGACCGTGTCCGTCCCCCTCGTCCGGGGCAGCGAAGCCCGCGACCGCAGCGCCGGGACCGACACCGTACCGGCGCCGTCCGACCGGGCAGTGCTGTGGCTGGTGGGGATGCTGATGGCGACGACCCCGGCCACGGCCCGCGAGGTGGAGCACATCCTGTCCGCAGCGGCCGCACGGGCCGGCCTGCCCGAAGCCGTCCTGGCCGCCGCGGTGCTCGACGCCTCCCGCGGCCTACCCGTCCTGGCCTGCGCCGACGGCCGCTTCGCCAGGCCGTCCGCCGCCCGTGTGGAAGGTGGCGCCAGGAAGAGGACACGCAGGAAGCCCGGAGCACCCCCGCCGGCACAAACGGACGAGGGGAAACGCGAGCCTGTCGAATGAGACGGCCGGAGGTGGGAAGTAGCACTGATGCCGAGATGGCACGACGAGCCGAGGAGGGTTGTCATGCCCCGTGGTTCCAGCCCGAAGCGGGAACGGCAGTACGAGCACATCAAGGAGAGTGCCGAGGAGCGCGGAGAGAGCACGAAGCGCGCCAAGGAGATCGCCGCCCGCACCGTGAACAAGGAACGCGCCCGCTCCGGCGAGTCGAAGACCGCCTCCCGGACCTCGCTTCAGGACATGTCGTCCTCCAAGCGCGGCGGCCAACGCTCCCACAGCGGTGCTCAGGGACCCACCAAGGAGCAGCTGTACAACGAGGCCAGGCACAGGGGCATCGAAGGCCGTTCGAAGATGGACAAGGCGGAGCTGAAGCGTGCTCTCGGCCGCTGAAGCTGAGGGGGCGCATGTGAGGAAAGGGGTCTGCTGTGACCGAGTACGACATCTGGGGCTACCGTCCCGATGCCGGTTACCAGGCCGGCACCGACATCGTCGGTTTCAAAGTCGAGGCCACGGACGGCAGCATCGGCAAGATCAGCAAGCATTCCGATGAAGTCGGCGCCTCCTACCTGGTCGTGGACACCGGAGCGTGGATCTTCGGCAAGCATGTGCTGCTGCCCGCCGGAACGATCACGCTGATCGACACCGTGGAGGAAAAGGTCCACGTCGACCGGACCAAGGAACGGATCAAGAACGCGCCAGAGTTCGACGCATCCAAGTACGGCGGCGAACCGTCCTACCTGGAGCAGTTCGCCAAGTACTACGGCCAGCCACACATGTGAAGAAGAGCCGGACGGCACGTGGAGGCGTGACAGGTCGGCTTCTTGGTTGCGCGTGGGCAGTCCCGGCTACGAGCCCGGTTCGCCCGCCACCGACTCAGTAGTTCAGAGAAGTGACCAGCCCGAACGAGACCGCGCCGGACCAGATCGGACGACCAGGCATCGTTCTCCAGGTGCCCCCTGGGTTCTGACTGTAGGGTCTCAGACTTCGTGGCGCAGTCTCAGCCGCGATTGGCGCGAGGATGGCACCTATGCTGCTCTTGTGAGACTCCCTGGTGCCCTGTCGCATTGAAGCTGTCGGATTCTCACGGCTTTCTCCTCGCGTCGCGGGCTGCGCGACGACGTTGACCCCCAGAGAACCGGCATTGCCTTGAGAAGTCTTGACGGCGTGTGATCACGTCCGGGGTCAGTGTCGGAACAGCCAGACCACGCGGTCCCACGACAGGGCGTGGTAGACGATCAGCACGCCGGCGAGCATGATGGCGAGAACATGGGATCCCGCCGCGTATAGCGCCACGGCGCCGCCGAAGAAGACAGCCAACTCCAGGAGAAACCGCAGCGCGCCGGGGGTCGCCACCACCGTCCCGCCGGACCGGGACTTGTCGCCGGGGGTGGCGAATACGCCCCACAGCACGGCCACAAGGACCGGGGCCACGACTACAAGGACGTACCGCAGAGGTCCTGGCGTGGTCGTCCAGGCCCAGACCGCGAAGCATGCGAGCGACACCAGTTCCAGAACGAACCGTACAGCGAGCGTGGACGCGTGAAACCCGAATCCTGACGACATGCGCGAGATCCCCTCCCCTATAGCCCTCCGCGGATGTGAGCCGTCGGCGGCCGAGAGAGCAGACCACGGGCACCCCGGCTCCGGGGCTACCGGTCCCTCGATATGCCGGGCAGGGCCGCTGACTTCCTTCGCGCCGCCGACCCCGCCCCCACCAAGCGGGCCACCCTCGACCAAGGCGTCACTGTACCCGGCCAGACCACCGCGTCCTCAGGAAATGCCACCGCCGTGAGACTGGCCGGTGTGCCACCGACCTGCGACAGCGACTGAGCTCCTGGTCAGCGGGCAGGGCTCGGTCACGAAGCGCGAGATCCTACAGACCTCAGGCCTTCGAGTGCGGGCGTGGGGTGGGCCTAAAGGGTGTTGCAGAATGCTCAGTTCTGGGCATTTTGCCTGTATGGATGGGGTGTTGCGGGCTGAGCCGATGTGGGTGGAGACGTTCACGGGCTTGCGGATGGACCGGTTCGTGAAGCTGGTGCGGGAGCGAGGCGGGAACGGGCCGGGTGGCGGCCGTCCGTGGTGTCTGTCGCTGCCGGACCGGGTGCTGCTGGTGGCCGTGCACTACCGCACGAACCTCACCATATGCGGCAGCTCGCGCCGCCGTTCGGTATCTCGCCCGCCACGGTCTGCCGGGTCATCCAGCGGCTCCGTTCGCTGCTGGCGCTGGAACCGGCTGCGCGGCCGGTGGCGGACACCGACCGGTTGTGGATCGTGGACGGCACCCTGATCCCGGTCCGCGACCGCAAGGTCGGCGCCTCGTCACGCAACTACCGGTTCTCGGCGAACGTGCAGGTCATCATCTACGCGGCCAGCCGCCTGGTCATCACTGCGGCCCGGGCGGCGCCGGGCAACAAGGCCGACGCCCATGTCTGGCGCGAGTCCGACCTGCCCGCCACGGCGGCGGGCGCGACAGTGATCGCAGACGGCGCCTACCTCGGCACCGGCCTGATCGTTCCGCACCGCAAGAGAGCCGGCCGCCCCCTCCTGCGCGGGCAGGAGGAGGACAACACCGAGCACCGACGGGTCAGGGCCCGTGTCGAGCACACCTTCGCCCGGATGAAGAACTGGAAGATCCTGCGCGACTGCCGACAGCGAGGCGACGGCCTCCACCATGAATCAGCAGGTCAAACGCCACTTCGGCCTGCCGAAGCCAGACCTTCTGCAACAGCCTTTAGCTTGTTCTTTATCTACCAAGATCTTCCAGGCTTGCCGATGGCCTTGAGGGTCTCGGGGCGTTTGACGGTTTTGCCGACGTCGTAGCGGGGTGC
>NZ_JBHTTQ010000209.1:0-4325 GCF_042794475.1 Streptomyces sp. NPDC056527 | reverse complement strand
GATAAAAACTCTAAGACTCGTTGTCGTTCTCGCCTCAGGAGGGCTGCCGCAGCCATGAGTCGAGAATCGCGTAGTCGCCATCGGTGAGACCACGGCGCGGATCCACGCGATGGAGCAGGGCGCGTCCGTGGTGATGGGCGGCGACCCAGGCTCGGTCGGTTTCGGTGATCTCGTCGTCGACCCAGACGAACGGGCGCCCCGACGCCCATCGGACGAGGGGGCGGGTCTTCCAGTGCAGTCCGCTCCGCTCGTCCTGCGCATCGGACGCGGACGGCTCAGGCCAGACCACCACGGCAAGCTGCGGCAGACCGATGATGGGGCAGATGCACTCGTTCGCGTCACCCATCCACGTCGTGGCCCAGACCACCTCACACGGCAACGCCGCCAGCCGACGCCCGTGGTCGGGATCGATCCTGCTCAGGAGCGGATTCGCACCGGCGTCAAGCGGATCGACCGCTGTGGCATACGTCGGATACCGCCCGGACGCCGCGCCGAACGGGATGAGCGGTCCATCGACATCGAGAAACAGCAGCGGCCGCTGCGCAGAGCCAGTCACGGGGGAACGATAGCGACGGGGGCGGCCGCGATGATCCGAGCGACCTCGTCCACGAGCGCGCGGTCGAGGTTCCGGACGGCCGACACCGGCCCGACCTCGTCGTCAGGTCGTGGACCAGCGGGTCGTGATCAGGGCCGCCTGTTCCAGTAGGGCCGCGATCAGTTCCTGGGCGGCGGTCGCCGAGGTCGAGCGGAGTACGGCGACGCTGATCTCCCGGGCGAGGACCGGGCCGGCCAGGGGGCGTGCGACCAGGTCGGGGCGGGGCGCGCCCAGGGCGAGTCGGGGGACGAGTGCCACGCCCGTCCCGGCCGCCACGAGGCCCTGGACCACCGCGTAGTCGTCGGTGCGCATCGCATGCAGGGGCTCGAAGCCCTCCCGGCCGCACGCCCATGCCAGCACGCGGTCGCACGGGTCGTGCGGGTCGGCGGCGCCCACCCATGTGGTGTCGCGCAGCTCGGCGAGAGGAACCTGGTCCAGCGACGCGCACGGGTGGTCCCGCGGCATGACCAGGAGGAGCGGATCGGACAGCAGCGGGTGGACCTCGACCTCCTCCTCGAGGTTCAGGCGGTCCCCGGGCTGGGAGAAGACGAGAGCGGCCTGTAGCTCCCTTGCACGCAACCCGCGCAGGAGCAGGGGGAGTTCGCCTTCGGTGAGCGAGATGTGGACGCCCTGCTGATGGAGGCGCTTGACTGCCGGCGCCAGCAGCAGGGCCCCAGCAGTGGGAAACGTACCGATGTGGATGGTGCGCATCCCGCGCTCGGCGAGGTTCCGCACCTCCAGCTCGGCGTGACGCAGGCGCTCGAGTACGGCCTCGGCATGCGGCAGCAGGGCTTCGCCGAGCTCGGTCAGGGTGGCGCCTCGCGGTCCCCGCTGGACGAGCTGGGCGTTGAAGTGCGTTTCCAGGGATGCCAGGTGGTGGGTGATCGTGGGCTGGCTGTAGTGCAGCGCGCGTCCGGCGGCGGCGAGCGAACCCTCCTGCGCGATGGAGCGGAGTACCTGGAGATGTCTCACGTCGAGCATATAGAGATCCTATGGAGGGGTCACGAAAAGTCCACCGTTCCTCAATGACTGGAGCCATGTCACGCTCCCGGGGTGAACACGCGAACGACCGATCACCGCACCCCCTCCCCCGCTGATCCCGGCTCCGGCCAGCTGTCCGCCCCCTACGCCGAGGCGGTGCTCGCCCATGCGGGACGTGACTGGCTGAGGCTGAACGTCCCCGGCCATTCCGCAGCCCCCGGATCCGACCTCGCCGGGTACTTCGGTTCGCGGATCGCCGCCCTGGACTTCCCGCCGCTGCTCGACGGTATCGACCTCGGCCCGGACACTCCGCTCGACAAGGCGCGGGCCCTGGCCGCCGAAGCCTGGGGCGCCCGGCGCACCTGGTTCCTGACCAACGGCGCTTCGCAGGGCAACCAGATCGCCTCGATGGTGGCCCCCGCGCTGGGCCGGACGCTCGTCGTGCAGCGCAGTGTGCACTCCAGCGTGATCGACGGGCTGGTCCTCTCGGGCATGGACGCGGTCTTCGTCCAGCCTTCCGTCGACCCCGAGCAGGGCATCGCCCACGGCGTGACCGCCACGGACGTGGCGGCGGCTCTGGAGCGGACGCCGGACGCGGCCGCCGTGTACATCGTCTCCCCGAGCTACTTCGGCGCGGTCGCCGACGTGCGCGCGATCGCGGACACCGCCCATGCCGCGGGCGTTCCCCTCATCGTCGACGAGGCATGGGGTTCCCACTTCGGATTCCACCCCGCGCTTCCCGCGGGTGCGCTCTCCTCGGGCGCGGACATGGTGACGTCGAGTACGCACAAGCTGGGCGGCAGTCTGACGCAGTCGGCCATGCTGCACGTGGCCGAAGGCCCGTTCGCGGACCGCCTCGAACCGCTGGTGGACCGGGCGTTCCGGCTGGTGCAGTCCACGAGCGCGAGTGCCCTGCTGACCGCGTCGCTGGATCTCGCCCGCAGGAGCCTGGTCACCGACGCCGACGCGACGGCGGGGTCGGTCGAGTCGGCGGACAGGGTGCGGGGCGTCGTGCGCGCGCTGGGCCGCTTCGGGGTCGTGAGCGACGGTTTCCACGCCTTCCCCGACATCGTCCGCGCCGATCCCCTGCGGATCGCGCTCGACACCAGGGCCGGCGGGATCTCGGGACACGAAGCCAGGCGGCTGCTCTTCCTGGACCACCAGATCATGGTCGAAGTGGCGACCGACGCGGCGATCGTCGCCGTGATCGGCTCGGGGTTCGTCCCCGACACCGACCGGTTCCTCGAAGCGCTCCACACCCTGCCCTCCCCGCTCACGGGAGCCGATGCCGAACATGCGGCCATGCTGCACCTGCCGGCTCCCGGACCCGCGAAGCTCACCGCCCGCGAGGCGTTCCTGAGCCCGACCCGGGTACTGCCCGCGGAGCAGGCCGTCGGACGGATCTCCGCGGACACTCTGGCCGCGTACCCGCCCGGCATCCCCAACGTCCTTCCGGGCGAGGTCATCACAGCCGAGGTCGTCCGGTTCCTTCAGCAGACCGCGACCGCACCGAACGGCCACGTCCGAGGGGCGCTCGACCTGGGCGTCACCCGGCTACGCGTCGTCGACTGAGCCACCGGGGACGACCCCGCCGACCCCTCGGCGGGCCCGGACCACCTGCCGGGCCCGAACCACCTGCCGGGCTCGGACCAACTGCCAGGCCGAGAACCACCTGCCGGGTCGCGACCTCGCCGGTGAGCCATCGCGCACGACCCGGCCGACCCGAGCCACCGGGAACGCCCCGACCGACCGGGACCCCGGGCACGGCCACCGGCCCGACCGAGCCACCGGGCCCCGTCCCGGCCTTCTTCACACCACACCCACCCCCGAGAGAGAGCACGCCCATGCCCGCACGCATTCCGATCCGTCAGGCGATCGCCGCTGCCGTGGCCGCGACGACAGCCACGCTGCTGCTGGGCGCCTGCGGCGACCAGACCGCCACCGGCCAGAACTCCGGTGGCATCCAGGCCGGTGGCGCACGGAGCGACGCCCCCCTGTTCGCCGAACTCCCGAAGAAGTACCAGGACGCCGGCGTCATCAAGGTCGGTACGGACGCCGCGTACGCCCCGATGGAATTCATCGAGAACGGCAAGATCGTCGGCGTCGACCCGGACATCGCCGACGCTCTCGGCAAGCAGCTCGGCGTCAAGTTCGTCTTCACCAGCGGTACGTTCGACAGCCTCATCACCTCCCTCAACTCCGGGCGGCAGGACATCGTCATGTCGTCGATGACCGACACCAAGGCGCGTCAGGACGGTCTGGACGGCAAGGGCCAGAAGACCGGCAACGGCGTGGACTTCGTCGACTACTTCGTCGCGGGCTCCGTCGTGTACGTCCAGAAGGGCAACCCGCACCACATCAAGTCCATAGCGGACCTCTGCGGGAAGAAGGCCGCCGTACAGCGAGGAACGACCTTCGAGAACGTCGCCAAGACGCAGTCGAAGGCGTGCCAGGCGGCGGGGAAGCCGGCCATCCAGATCGAGGCGTTCCCGACCGATGCCGAGGCCCAGACCCGTGTGAAGGCGGGTGGCGCCGCCGCGGGAGTCAACGACTACCCGGTGGCCCTCGACCTGTCGCTCAAGGCCGACGGAGGGAACGCCTTCGAGATCGTCGGCAACCAGATCGAGGCCGGCCCCTTCGGAATCGCGGTCGACAAGAAGAACAGCGGTCTGCGTGACGCGCTCAAGGAAGCCGTGGACGCGATCATCAAGGACGGCACCTACAAGGCCGCCCTGGACAAGTGGGGGGC
>NZ_JBHTTQ010000208.1:0-4332 GCF_042794475.1 Streptomyces sp. NPDC056527 | reverse complement strand
GTCGGCGAGGGTGCCGACCCGGTCTCCGTCGAGCAGGCCGCGGCGCAGGCCGGCTACCCGGCCAAGGTCCTCTCCCTGATGGACGAGCTGACCCTGACCCTGCCCCGCAAGATCCGCAACGAGACCCGGCGCGCGATCGAGGAGGCCGGCGACACCTGGGTCGGGCACCCCTCGGACGCGGTGATCGACCGAATGGTCGACGAGTTCGGGCGTACGGGACGCAGCGGCGGCGCGGGCTTCTACGAGTACGGCGAGGACGGCAAGCGCGGCAGGCTGTGGCCGGGCCTGCGCGAGCACTTCACCAAGCCGGGGTACGAGATCCCGTTCCGCGACATGCAGGAGCGGATGCTCTTCGCCGAGGCCCTCGACGCGGTCCGCCTCCTGGAGGAGAGTGTCCTGACCTCCGTCGCCGACGCCAACATCGGCTCCATCATGGGCATCGGCTTCCCCGCGTGGACCGGCGGCATCCTCCAGTACATCAACGGCTACGACGGTGGTGTCGCCGGCTTCGTCGTACGCGCCCGTGTGCTGGCGGAGAAGTACGGGGACCGCTTCCAGCCGCCCGCGCTCCTGGTGGCGAAGGCGGAGCGGGGCGAGGTGTTCACGGACCAGCCCGTCCAGGGCTGAGGACCGGGGCTAGGGAGTCCTGAAGGCCGTCCGCAGTTCCTCGCTCAGGGAGCGCTGGAAGGCCGTGACGAGGGCCTGGATCACCATCGGCTGCATGTGCGCGGAGAGCGACTTCATGGCGGCGAGGTGGTCCGGGTCCTCGGCGCTCTCCCGGTACGGGTTCCACACCTCGTCCCGGAAGAGCCGGGAGAGCTCCTGCGCGGCGGCGCGCGCATGCTCCAGGAGGACGGTGCGGGAGGCGAGGATCGTCTCGTGCGCGATGGGCACGTCCAGGAGCTCCACCCCGAGGCGCAGCAGCGTCGCGTCGAGCCGGAAGACGTCCGGGTCGGCGGTCTTGTCCAGGACGCCCATGGCGGCGAGCCGGTCGACGTCCGTGTCGGCGAGGGTCCGCCCCGCGCGCCGTTCCAGCTCGCGCCGGGTGATCTCCTCGGCGGACTCGGGGGCCCAGGAGGCGACCAGGGCCCGATGGACGGCGAGGTCCCGCGCGCTGAGGTCGGGCGGCAGCTGGTGTAGATACCGCTCGATCGCGGCGAGCGTCATGCCCTGCCGCTGGAGCTCCTCGATCAGCGCCAGCCGCGAGAGATGGTCGGGCCCGTAGTGCCCGACCCTTCGCGGCCCGATGGCCGGCGGGGGCAGCAGCCCCTTGGTGCCGTAGAACCGGACGGTCCGCACGGTGACGCCCGCCCGCGCGGCCAGCTCGTCGACGGTGAACGTCGGCGGCTGCTCCTCGGTCTCGGTGCCCATCTGAGCTGCCTCGCTTCCCGTGCCGTGCCCGTTCCCCATCAGTGCAACAGTATTGCTGTCTCACCAGCGTTGTAAAAGTGTTCGCACGTTGTCAGTGGCTCCTCGTACGGTGAGGGCATGTCGGGGATCACGTATGTACGGGGGGACGCCACCGCCCCAGGGGGCAAGGGCGTGAAGATCATCGCGCATGTCTGCAACGACCTGGGCGGCTGGGGCAAGGGCTTCGTCCTGGCGCTGTCGCGGCGCTGGCCGGAGCCGGAGGCGGCCTACCGCCGCTGGCACCGGGAGCGCGCGCGGAACGACTTCGGGCTGGGGGCGGCCCAGTTCGTGCAGGTCGGACCCTATGTCTGGGTGGCCAACCTGGTGGGCCAGCGCGGCATACGGACCGGTCGGAGCACGGGCGTGCCCGTGCGGTACGAGGCGATGGACGCGGCGCTCGGCCTGCTCGCGGACAAGGCGGAGGAGCTGGGGGCGTCCGTGCACATGCCGCGGATCGGGTGCGGTCTCGCCGGCGGGAAGTGGACACGGGTGGAGCCGCTGATAGCCGAGCGGCTGACGGCCCGCGGGATACCGGTCACGGTGTACGACTTCGAGACGTAACGGGTCCTGTGGGACTCCGTCCCACCCGGGGCGTGGCATGGCGTGTACCTGCCGCTAGAGTCACGTGCTTGTTCGAATTCGGGGATGGGGACTGGGGAGGGTCATGTACACGGAACTCAGGGAGACGGCCACGGAGTTGGCCGCGGTCCTGTGGCGGGAGCACACCGTGTACCGGGAGCGGGGCGGCGGCGTGGTGATCCGCGGCGAGCACGTGGGGCGCTGGATCAGTCTGGCCCCGACCGGTGGGAAGGACCAGGCGCGCCTCCGGGCCGGACGCCTGCTCGACGGCGGCACCACGGCGCCGGCCCGTTCGGAGATCGTCGTCGACCTCTCGGTGGGGACGGCGGAGCTGGCCGCGGTCTGCCGCCGTCTGCTCGCCGACGTGGCCGCCGCCGACACGGCGCCGCCGCGGGCCCGCACCGAGCGTTCCGGCCGCGCGGCGCGCAAGGAACGCCCGGCCAAGCCCGCCCGCCCGCGCAAGAACCGCCACACCGGCTTCGGGTCGTGGATCGTGATCCTCTGCGTGGCGGGGATCGTGGGCCTCTGGGCGTACACCCAGTTCGGCAGGTACGGGTACTAGGCCCGGGCGCCCGCCGGCCCCGCGCGACCCGGCGGAGACCGATCGACCGTGGCCGGGGGCCACGGTCGATCGGTGATCAGCTCGGTGATCCGAAGGCGCGGTGCGCTCAGTAGGCCGTCACCGGGTAGTGGTCGCTGAGGTTGGTGTACGTGTACTTCGTGCCCCAGCTGGAGACCGTCCAGGGCGCGGTCGTCTCCAGGACCACGTTGTTCGTCCAGTTCGCCGGCCGGGCGTTGCCCGAGCGGTACAGGACGTAGTCGAGGTCCTCGCGCGGGTCGTCCGGGTAGCGCTCGGAGGCGATCGAGTTCAGCTCCGTGTCGAAGGAGTACGGGTGGCCGGTGCGGGCGTCCGCGCCGACGAGACCCGCGTCGCTCAGCATGGTCGAGTACTCCGGCGTCCGGGAGTCCACGTTGAAGTCGCCGGCCACGACGACCTGCTCGTTCGCCGGGATGTTCTTGGCGTCGAGGAAGGCGTCCATCGCCTTGAACTGGCGGCTGCGCATCTGCGCCGCCTCGCCCGCCGAGCAGCCCGGGTCGGTGGACTGGGCGTGCGTGCCGACGACGTGGACCTTGGTGCCGTTCACGTTCAGGACGGTGTAGACGAAGCCCTTGTTCGAGTACCAGTCCGCGCCGCATGCGTCCTTGTAGACGTACTGCTCCTTGCGGACGATCGGCCATTTGCTGAGGATCGTCACGCCCCCGTCCTCGGGGGTGGTCGCGGAGTAGGCCCCGCTCGTGGCGTCCCAGCCGCTCTTGCTCCGGCCCATGACCGGGGTCTGGTACGGGTACTGGGTGGACGAGTTCGCCTTGAGGGCGTCCGAGGAGGAGTTGTCGAACGCCTCCTGGATCACCACGACGTCCTGACCCTGGTAGAAGCCGGCGGCGGGTATCGCCTTGGCCCGGTGGTCCTGGCCCCAGTTCGGGTACAGGGTCTTGCTGAAGAGGAAGGCGTTGTAGCTGAGCACCTTCAGGCGCGGGGCCTCGGCGGCCTGCGCGGAGGGGGCTGCCGTGGCCAGGGTCGCGGCGGCGAGCGCCAGGGACAGGGCGGCGCCGGAGGCACGACGGCGGTGGGCGGCGATCGGCACAGAAACTCCCGTGTGTGGGTGGGGGGTTGGTGCGGCGCGGCACATCAAATCAGCCGTAGTTACCTTCCGGTAGACTCTGGGTGCCGGGAATCTTGCGCGGTCGGCACGAACATGCCAACAGTTGAGCACCCGCGGAAATTGTCGCCTTTTCGAGCAGGTATCATGCGCGCATGACCCTCGCGCAGAACTCGACGATCTTCGACATGGACCTCGGTCCGCTCAACCCCGTCACGGCTGAGCTCATCCTCGGCGTGGTGTTGTTCGCCCTCACCTTCCTGATCCTGGCGAAGGGCATCCTGCCGAAGATCAACCGCACCCTCGCCCAGCGCGAGGACGCCATCGCGGGCGGCACCGAGCGCGCCGACGACCTGCGCGCCGAGGCCACGCAGATCCGTGAGCAGTACGAGGCCGAGCTCGCCGAGGCCCGCCACGACGCCGCCCGCATCCGCTCCAAGGCCACCGAGGACGGTACGGCCGCCATCGCCGCCGCCCGCGCCGAGGGCATCGCCGAGCGCGACGCGATCCTGGCCGCCGGTGCCGCGCGCATCGCCGACGAGCGCGCCGCCGCCGAGCGCGAGCTCTCCGCCGACGTCGACGCCTGGGCCCGCGCCCTGGCCGGCCGCATCGTCGGCGAGCCCGTCGGCGCCGACCGCGGCTGACACCCACGCACCACGAGATCGGGGCCGCGCCCCGGGCC
>NZ_JBHTTQ010000207.1:0-4411 GCF_042794475.1 Streptomyces sp. NPDC056527 | reverse complement strand
CCTGTCACAGGTACCGGGGCCCTTCCCGTACGACCGGCTGTCAGCCGCCGAACTCCTCCAGGCCCTTCAGCGCCTGGTCCAGGAGCGCCTGGCGGCCCTCCAGCTCACGGCCCAGCTTGTCGGCCTTGGCGTCGTTGCCCGCCGCGCGGGCCGCGTCGATCTGCTTCTGCAGCTTGTCGACCGCGTCCTGCAGCTGGCCGGTCAGACCCGCGGCACGCGCGCGTGCCTCCGGGTTGGTCCGGCGCCACTCCGACTCCTCGGCCTCCTGGAGCGCCCGCTCCACCGTGTGCATCCGGCCCTCGACCTTCGGCCGGGCGTCGCGCGGCACGTGGCCGATGGCCTCCCAGCGCTCGTTGATGGAGCGGAAGGCCGCACGCGCCGCCTTCAGATCCGTCACGGGCACCAGCTTCTCGGCCTCGACCGCGAGCTCCTCCTTCAGCTTGAGGTTCTCGGTCTGCTCCGCGTCCCGCTCGGCGAAGACCTCGCCGCGCGCCGCGAAGAACACGTCCTGGGCGCCGCGGAAGCGGTTCCACAGGTCGTCCTCGTGCTCGCGCTGGGCGCGGCCCACCGCCTTCCACTCCGCCATCAGCTCGCGGTAGCGGGCGGCCGTGCCACCCCAGTCCGTGGAGTTGGAGAGCGACTCGGCCTCGGAGACCAGCTTCTCCTTGGCCTTGCGGGCCTCCTCGCGCTGCGCGTCCAGCGAGGCGAAGTGCGCCTTGCGGCGCTTGGAGAACGCCGAGCGGGCATGCGAGAAGCGGTGCCACAGCTCGTCGTCCGACTTCCGGTCGAGCCGCGGCAGGCCCTTCCAGGTGTCCACGAGCGCGCGCAGCCGCTCACCGGCGGCCCGCCACTGCTCGCTCTGCGCCAGCTCCTCGGCCTCCTTGACCAGAGCCTCCTTGGCGCCCCGCGCCTCGTCGGTCTGCTTGGCCTTCTGGACCTTGCGCTCCTCGCGGCGCGACTCCACCGTCTCGACCAGCTTGTCGAGACGAGTGGTCAGCGCGGCGAGGTCACCCACGGCGTGATGCTCGTCGACCTGCTGCCGGATGTGGTCGATCGCGGCAGTGGCGTCCTTCGCCGAGAGGTCGGTGGTCTTCACCCGCTTCTCGAGGAGGCCGATCTCGACAACCAAGCCCTCGTACTTGCGCTCGAAGTAGGCCAGTGCCTCCTCGGGAGTGCCGGCCTGCCACGATCCGACGACCTTCTCGCCCTCGGCAGTACGCACGTACACGGTGCCCGTCTCGTCGACGCGGCCCCACGGGTCGCTGCTCACAGCGCCTCCTCCACATGATGCCGCTGAGGGGGTTGTGCCCCCTGGGCATCGTCCACAGTTTCCCGGCGGGCCTCGCCCGCCCTCAACAACGCGGATACAGGACCGCGCTGCACAACGCCAATCTAGGCGACCGGCCGCCCGGCTGTCCGCACTCAGCGCGACCGAAATTCAACGGTCGCGCCGTGCGTCACTACTTGGCGACCGTGGCCTTCTCGATGGTGACGGGCTTCTTGGGCGCGCCGTCCTTGGCACCGCCCTCGACCCCGGCCTTCGCGACCTCCTGGACGGCCTTGAGGCCCGCCGCGTCGATCTTCCCGAAGGGCGTGTAGCTCGGCGGCAGCTTCGTGTCCTTGTAGACGAGGAAGAACTGGCTGCCGCCCGTGCCCGGCTGGCCGGTGTTGGCCATCGCCACCGTTCCGGCCGGGAACGTCACCGAACCGCCCGCGCCGGCCTTGCCGAGGGAGTCCAGGTTCTCGTCCGGAATGGTGTAGCCCGGGCCGCCGGTGCCGTCGCCCTTCGGGTCACCGCACTGGAGGACGAAGATGCCCTCGGTGGTGAGCCGGTGGCACTTCGTCCCGTCGAAGTACTTCTTGTCGGCCAGGTGCTTGAAGGAGTTCACCGTCCGCGGGGTCTTCGCCGCGTCCATGGCGATGGAGATGTCGCCCTCGTTCGTCTTCAGGGCCATCGTGTACGTGGCCTTCTTGTCGACGGTCATCGCGGGCTCTGGCGTCGTCGACTCGCTCGCCGTGGGCGTCGGGGTGTCGCTCGCCGCGGCGTTGTCGGAGTCCTTCTTGCCGCCGTCGGTCAGCGTCACCGAGGCGTACACCGCACCACCCGCGGCCAACACGACGGCCAGCGACGCGGCGATGACGGTGTTCCGGCGCCTGGCCTTCAGCCGCGCCTCCTGCCGCCGCTGCTGCTGCCGCACGTACTTCTCCCTGGCGAGCTGCCGCCGCCGCTGATCGCTGCTGACCACCGGGTCTGCTCCTTGTCGCTCGTGCGTTCCTGCCCTGGCCGGGTGTGCCCGTACCGTATACGGGTTGGCTGTGGAATACGCAGCGCCGGTAGGCTCTGATCTGCCGCTTCCGCTCCGTCGCAGCACTGTGCCGGACGACATTTAAGGACGATCGTGCTGATTGCCGGGTTCCCCGCCGGGGCCTGGGGGACCAACTGCTATCTGGTCGCCCCCGCCGCAGGCGAGGAGTGCGTGATCATCGACCCGGGCCACCAGGCCGCCCAGGGAGTCGAGGAGACGCTCAAGAAGCATCGGCTCAAGCCCGTCGCGGTGGTCCTCACCCATGGCCACATCGACCACGTCGCCTCGGTCGTCCCGGTCTGCGGCGCCCATGACGTACCCGCGTGGATCCACCCCTCCGACCGGTACATGATGAGCGACCCGGAGAAGGCCCTCGGCCGCTCCATCGGGATGCCGCTCATGGGCGAGCTGACCGTGGGCGAGCCGGACGACGTGCACGAGCTCACCGACGGCGCGAAGCTGGACCTCGCCGGACTGGAGTTCTCCGTCGCCCATGCGCCCGGTCATACCAAGGGGTCGGTGACCTTCCAGATGCCGCAGACCACGGAGATCCCCTCCGTGTTCTTCTCGGGCGATCTGCTCTTCGCCGGCTCCATCGGACGCACCGACCTGCCCGGCGGTGACATGGACGAGATGCTCGAATCGCTGGCCCGCGTGTGCCTGCCGCTCGACAACTCGACCGTGGTGCTGTCGGGACACGGTCCCCAGACGACCATCGGCCAGGAGCGCGCCACCAACCCGTATCTGCGGGACGTGGCCGCCGGCCTCGGGAGCACGAAGGCTCCCCGACGAGGAATGTGACGAGTACTCCGTGAGCACCTTCAAGGCCCCCAAGGGCACGTACGACCTGATTCCGCCGTACTCCGCGAAGTACCTGGCGGTGCGTGACGCCATCTCCGGACCGCTGCGCAAGTCCGGCTACGGCTATGTCGAGACGCCCGGCTTCGAGGACGTCAACCTCTTCGCGCGCGGTGTCGGCGAATCCACCGACATCGTCACCAAGGAGATGTACACCCTCACGACCAAGGGCGGCTCCGAGCTGGCGCTGCGCCCCGAGGGCACCGCCTCCGTGCTGCGCGCGGCCCTTGAGGCCAGCCTGCACAAGCAGGGCAACCTCCCGGTCAAGCTCTGGTACTCCGGCTCGTACTACCGCTACGAGCGTCCGCAGAAGGGCCGCTATCGCCACTTCTCGCAGGTGGGTGCCGAGGCGATCGGGGCCGAGGACCCGGCGCTCGACGCCGAGCTGATCATCCTGGCCGACGACGCCTACCGCTCGCTGGGCCTGCGGAACTTCCGCATCCTGCTGAACTCGCTCGGCGACAAGGAGTGCCGCCCCGTCTACCGGGAGGCGCTGCAGACCTTCCTGCGCGGGCTCGACCTCGACGAGGAGACGCTCCGCCGGGCCGAGATCAACCCGCTGCGCGTCCTGGACGACAAGCGCGAGTCCGTGCAGAAGCAGCTGGTCGGCGCGCCGCTGCTGCGCGACTACCTCTGCGACGCGTGCAAGGCCTACCACGAGGAGGTGCGCGCGCTGATCACCGCGGCGGGCGTGGCCTTCGAGGACGACGCCAAGCTGGTGCGCGGCCTGGACTACTACACGCGGACGACCTTCGAGTTCGTCCACGACGGTCTGGGCTCGCAGTCCGCGGTCGGCGGCGGCGGACGGTACGACGGCCTCTCCGAGATGATCGGCGGCCCCGCGCTTCCCTCGGTCGGCTGGGCGCTCGGTGTGGACCGCACGGTGCTGGCCCTGGAGGCCGAGGGCGTCGAGCTGGACATCCCGGCGTCCACCAGCGTCTTCGCCGTGGCGCTCGGCGAGGAGGCGCGTCGGCTGCTGTTCGCCAAGGTGACCGAGCTCCGCAAGGCGGGCGTCGCGGCGGACTTCGCCTTCGGCGGCAAGGGCCTCAAGGGCGCGATGAAGGACGCCAACCGCTCGGGCGCCCGGTACACGGTCGTCGCCGGCGAGCGCGACCTGGCAGAGGGCGTCGTCCAGCTCAAGGACATGGAGTCCGGCGAGCAGGAGCCGGTGGCCCTGGACGCGCTGGTCGACACCGTCCGGGCGAAGCTGGCCTGACCGAGGAGTCACGACGACCGGGGCCCGGACC
>NZ_JBHTTQ010000206.1:0-4594 GCF_042794475.1 Streptomyces sp. NPDC056527 | reverse complement strand
ACGCGTGCCGGGCCCCTTCGCGCGGCGCCACGGGACGGTGCACCGTGGCGCCGGGCTCCGCCGGGTGGCAGGTCAGCCCTTCTTGATCTCCCAGAAGCGGAAGACGGTCGAGGCGTCCAGGGTCCACTCGAGGCCGTTGATGCCGTCGCGGGCGACCGCGTACTGCTTGCCCTGCCAGAGCGGGAGCAGGGGCAGTTCCTCGGCGACCAGGTCCTGGAGCTTGTTGAAGTCCTCGGTCGTGGCGGATCGGTCGGCGGCGGCCGCCGTCTTCGGGAGGAGGCTGCCGGTGATGGTGCGGTTGTCGTAGTTGTTGCCGAGGACGTTGCCCGCGCCGAAGAAGGGCGCGGTGAAGTTGTCGGCGTCGGGGTAGTCGGGGACCCAACCCTTGACGTACACGCCGTACTTGCCGTCCGCGATGTCCTTCTCGTACTGCTCGAACTCGACGGACTTCATTTCGGCGTCGAACAGACCGCTGCCGTTGAGCTGTTCGGCTATCGCCTTGAGCTCCTGGTCGGTGGAGGGACCGTAACGGCTCGGCGTGGACCAGAGGGTGAGCTTCACCTTGCCGGTGATGCCGGCCTTGCGCAGCGCCTTCTTCGCCTTGGCCGCGTCGGGGCTGCCGTAGGTGTCGAAGAAGGCCGTGTTGTGGCCCGCGATGCCGGCCGGGACGATCGAGTACAGCGGCGTGGCGGTCGACTTGTAGACGTTCTGGACGAGCGCCTCGCGGTCGACGAGGTGGGCGATGGCCTGGCGGACGCCGAGCTTGCCGACGACGGGGTCCTTGACGTTGAAGACCAGGTGCTGGACCTCGGCGCTGGAGCCCTGGACGACCTCGACTCCCTGGTCGGCCGTGGTGGCGGACGCTTCGAGGGCGGCGATGTCGTCGGCGGAGAGGCCACGGTAGGCGACGTCGATGTCGTTGTCCGTGAGGGCCTTGGAGAGGCCGGCGCGGTCACCGCCGTAGAGCTTGAGCGTGACACCACTGTTCTGCGGCTTGGCGCCGCCCTGGTAGTCGCCGTTGACGGAGAAGACGGCCTCGGTGTCGCTGAGCGAGTCCAGCTTGTACGGGCCGGAACCGACCGCCTTCCCGTCGGTGCGCAGCGCGTCCGCGCTGTACTCGCGGTGGTCGACGATCGAGCCGGCGCCGGAGGCGATCTTGCTCGGGAAGGTGGCGTCGGGGGTCTTGAGCCGGAAGACGACGGTCAGGTCGTCCGGGGTCTCGATGGAGTCGATCGAGGAGAGCAGCGGCGCCGGGCCCGCCGGGTCGTCGATCTTCAGCGCGCGGTCGAAGGAGAACTTGACGTCCTTCGAGGTCAGCGGGTTGCCGTTGGAGAACTTCAGGCCCTCGCGGAGGGTGCAGCGGTAAACCTTGCTGCCCCCTTCGAAGGCGCACTTCTCGGCGGCTTCCGGCTCGGGCTCGGTGTTGCCCTTGGGGAAGCTGAGCAGCGACTGGAAGACGTTGTTGAACAGCAGCCAGGAGCCGGGGTCGTAGCCGGCGGCGGGGTCGGTGGCCAGGACCTCGTCGGACATACCGACGCGGACGTTGTCACCGGAGCTCGCGGCGCCGTCGCCCTGCTCGGTGCCGCAGCCGCTGAGCAGGGCGGCGGACAGCCCCGCGGCGAGGGGAGCCGTCAGCCACTTGTTGTGCTTCACAGAACGTGCCTCTTGATCTCTTGCCAGACCGGCGCGCGCCCGTGCGCGGCCGGTGTTACCGAGCTGGTTGCGGGGTCAGGCGGTGCCGCGGCCGAGCTCCCAGAGGAGCAGGTCCGAGGAGGTGTTCAGCGCCCATTCGACGCCGGTCAGATCGTCGCGCGCGGCGACGTACTGCTTGCCCTGCCAGAGCGGCAGGACGGGAACGTCCTTGGCGACGATCTTCTGGATCTGACCGAAGACGGAGCTTGCGGCGTTGCGGTCGGCCGAGCGGCGCGACTGCGGGATCAACTGGTCGCGGACGGACGCGTTGACGTAGGGGGTGTTGAGGAAGTTGTCGGTGTCGAGGAAGGGGGCGACGTAGTTGTCCGGGTCGGGGAAGTCGGGGAACCAGCCGAGACCGTAGACGGCGTAGTCGCCGCGCTTCTGCGCGGGCCTGAAGGTGGACCACTCGGAGCCCTGGACGGAGGTGTCGAAGAGGCCGGTGGCGTTGAGCTGGTCGCGCAGCGCCTCGAACTCCTTCTGGGTGCCGGAGCCGTAGTGGTCGGTCGTGTAGTGGAGGGTGACCTTGACCGGCTTCTTGATGCCGGCCTTGCTCAGGATGCCCGCGGCCTTCTTGGTGCTCGGCTCGCCGTAGCTGTCGAAGAAGGCGGTGGAGTGGCCCGTGACGCTGGAGGGGATCAGCGAGTAGAGCGGCTGGGCGGTGGTGCCGTAGACCGTGTTGATCAGCGCGCCGCGGTCGACGACGGCGGCCATGGCCTGCCGGACGGCCGCGTCCTTGACCGAGGGGTCGGCGGTGTTGAAGGCGAGGTAGCGGATCTCCAGGCCGGGGACCTCGGTGAGGTCGATGCCCTCCTTGGGCTTCTCGGTGAGGTCCTTGACCTGGTCGAGCGACATGGAGCGGGTCATCATGTCGATCTCGCGGCTCTCGAGGGCCTTGCCCATGGAGTCAGCGTCGGCGAAGGAGCGCAGTTCGACCTTGTCGTTGCGCAGGGTGATGTCGCCCTTGTACTTCGGGTTCTTGGTGAAGACGGCCTTGACGATCTTCTCGCCCTGGAGTTCCGTCTTCATGGTGTACGGGCCGGAGCCGTCCACCTCGAAGCCCGCACGGAGCTCCTTGGCGCCGTACTTGTCCTTGCTGAGGATGCCGGCGACCGGGGTGGAGAGCTTGTACGGGAACGTGGCGTCGGGCGTCTTGAGGTGGAAGACGATCTCGCGGTCGCCGTTGGTCTCGACGGTGTCGACGTTGGCCAGGAGAGCGGCCGTACCGTTGTCGGACTTGATCGCCAGTACGCGTTCGACGGAGAACTTCACGTCCGCGGCGGTGACGGGGGTGCCGTCGGAGAAGGTCAGCCCCTCACGCAGCTTGCAGCGGTAGCTCTCGCTGAGGCGGTCGCTGAAGCGGCAGCTCTCGGCGGCTTCGGGGACGGGCTCGCCGCCGCCGCGGGGCACGTGCATCAGGGTCTGGACGGTCTGCCGCAGGATGTTCCAGGCGCCGGTGTCGTAGGCGAAGGCCGGGTCGAGGGGCGCGGGTGCTTCGGCGGTGGCGAGGAACTGGTCCGTGGTGCCGACGACGATGGCTCCGGACTCGTCCGAACCGCCGCAGGCGACGAGCAGCGGGGCGAGCAGACCGGCGACGGCCGGCAGTGCCAAGGTCTTGCGGTTCATCCTGGACGTTCTCCTCATCCGGCACTGGGATACAGCGGGTACGGACACTCCGCCGCTGCGCCCGGTCGGGGCGGGGATCGGGCCGGGATTGGTGTGCGATCAGTCCTGTGCTCGCGGCATCTTGGGTGGGTTGCCGAGGCACGCGGAAGTGCGGCGAAGTACTCGCGAAAGATTAGTGGGCGAGGCCCTATTGCCAGGACCGCGGGCACTCGGCGACGGATGCGGATAGTGATCATGAATGCGGCGGGCTCGATAGTCATGCGGGGGCATGATTCGCCTGTGAGTGTGCGAATCAGGACACACGGGGACGACGGAATCACCGCGTTCCGGACACCTGACGCAGGACGGCCACCCGTCGACCGGCACGCTGGGTGACCAAGGTCACGTGCGTTCCTTTTCGGCGGGTGGCCGATTCATTTCGAGAGCGCGGTCACGGAAAATGCACGACCGGACGCCCTCTGTTTCTGTGAAGAGCCTTCAAGGAGAAATGCCCGGGGCAAGCTCAGGAAAAGCTCAAAGCCTTCACCGGCTCGCGATGAGCGTGCGCAGGAAGGGCACGTCCACGTCCTCCAGGGAGCTGACCACGACGCGGCCGGCGGACGGCGCGATGGGGGCGACGGAGGGCACCGCGACCACCCGGCACCCGGCGGCCTCGGCGGCCGCCACACCGGTCGCGGTGTCCTCGATGACCGCGCACAGCGCCGGTTCGGCGCCGACCCCGCTCGCGGCGGTCAGATACGGCTCGGGGTGCGGCTTGGTGCGCATCACCTCGTCACCGGCGACGGTGAGGGTGAAGCGGTCGCGGCCCAGGGAGGCGAGGATCCGGTCGATGATGCGCCGGTGCGAGGCGGAGACCAGGGCGGTCGGGATGTTGTGCTGGGCCAGCTCGGCCAGGAGCCGTTCGGCGCCCGGCATCATCGGTACGCCCCGGTCGATGCGCTGCTCGAACTTCTCGTTGAGCAGGACGGTGAGCTCGGCGATGGTGATGTCGGCGCCGGTGGCCTCGATCAGATAGCCCGCGCTACGGGTCATGGGGCCGCCGACGACGATGTCGCGCCATGCCTCGTCCAGCCGGTGCCCGAGGTCGGCGAAGGCCTCCACCTCGGCGTCCCACCAGAACCCCTCGGTGTCGACGAGGGTGCCGTCCATGTCGAGGAAGACCGCCTGCAGGGCGGAGCTGCCGTTGGTACGGAACAAGGACGCGGGGACCGTACTGGTCATCCGGCACACCTCCATGGAGGGACGAGAAGGCCGGTCACCCTCCCCGGTACGGGGA
>NZ_JBHTTQ010000205.1:0-5048 GCF_042794475.1 Streptomyces sp. NPDC056527 | reverse complement strand
CCGATCGCCGTCGGTCCGCGCCCCGCGGGCTCAGTGACCCGGCCGGGGGAGCGGCGGCAGCGGAAGCGGAATCCCCGGGAGTCCGTCGATGCTCGACGCGATGTGCTCCTTCTTCGTGAAGTACTCGCTCAGCGAGGCGTCGTCCTCGCGCGAGAACCGCCTCGCATGCAGATCGCGGTCCTCGTCGTAGGACATGAACGGCACCCCGTACCCACAGCTGTCCCGGACCAGCTCGGCGGTGACCACCACGATCGCGCGCAGTCCGTGCCGGGTGACATCGATGGCCGGGAAGTGCGCCAGCAGCCCCTCCCACCGCGGGTCGTCCCGGAACACGGGCTCGCCGCGCCCATGGACGCGCACGATGTTCGGCGGTCCCTGGAAGGCACACCACATGAGGGTGATGCGACCGTTCTCCCGCAGGTGCGCGACGGTCTCGGCGGTGCTGCCGGCGAAGTCGAGGTAGGCGACGGTCAGTTCGTCGACGACGGCGAAGGAGCCGGTCAGCCCCTTGGGAGACAGATTGACGGTGCCGTCGCCGTCGAGGGGCGCGGTCGCCGTGAAGAAGACGGGCTGGGCCTCGATGAAGGCGCGGAGTCGTCCGTCTATTCGTTCATGCGTTTTTCCCATGCCGCTGATTCTCCCGCGCCAGGACACGCGGGACGGCCGGTCTCACCTGGTGGCGCCCGGAAGCGCGCATTGACAGAACATACGGAGGACTGCATAGTTATGCCTATCGCATCGTCGAGCTCTCCGCGAAGACCGCCTCCCGGCGTGACCTCGCGCAACCCCTAGTCGTTCCACAGCCGCCTCCCCGGTCGTCCACCCGCCATGGGGAAGGCGGTCGCACATCTCCACCCTTGTCCTGAGGAGCACAGCAGTGAGCAGCAACAACGGTGACGTCAGGCTCTGGGGCGGCCGCTTCGCCGACGGCCCCGCCGAGGCCCTCGCGAAGCTGTCCGCATCGGTCCACTTCGACTGGCGTCTGGCGCCGTACGACATCGCCGGTTCCCGTGCCCACGCGCGCGTGCTCCACAAGGCCGGGCTGCTCACCGAGGACGAGCTGACGCGCATGCTCGCGGGCCTCGACCAGCTCGAGACGGACGTCGCCTCGGGCGAGTTCGTCGGCACCATCGCCGACGAGGACGTCCACACCGCCCTGGAGCGGGGCCTCCTGGAGCGCCTCGGTCCCGACCTCGGCGGCAAGCTGCGCGCCGGACGGTCCCGCAACGACCAGGTCGCCACCCTCTTCCGGATGTACCTGCGCGACCACGCCCGGATCATCGGCGGTCTCGTCGCCGACCTCCAGGACGCCCTCGTCGGCCTCGCCGAGGCGCACCCGGACGTCGCCATGCCGGGCCGGACCCACCTCCAGCACGCCCAGCCGGTGCTCTTCGCCCACCACGTCCTCGCCCATGTCCAGTCCCTCTCCCGGGACGCGGAGCGGCTGCGGCAGTGGGACACCCGGACCGCCGTCTCGCCGTACGGCTCCGGCGCCCTGGCCGGTTCCTCCCTCGGGCTCGACCCGGAGGCGGTCGCCAAGGACCTCGGCTTCGAGCGTGGCTCCGCGGGCAACTCCATCGACGGCACGGCCTCGCGGGACTTCGTCGCCGAGTTCGCCTTCATCACCGCGATGATCGGGGTCAACCTCTCCCGTATCGCGGAGGAGATCATCATCTGGAACACGAAGGAGTTCTCCTTCGTGACCCTGCACGACGCCTTCTCCACCGGCTCGTCGATCATGCCGCAGAAGAAGAACCCGGACATCGCCGAGCTGGCGCGCGGCAAGTCTGGTCGCCTCATCGGCAACCTCAGCGGTCTGATGGCCACCCTCAAGGCCCTGCCGCTCGCCTACAACCGTGATCTCCAGGAGGACAAGGAGCCCGTCTTCGACTCCTGTGACCAGCTGGAGGTCCTGCTGCCCGCCTTCACGGGCATGATGGCCACGCTCACCGTCAACCGGGAGCGCATGGAGGAGCTGGCCCCGGCCGGCTTCTCGCTCGCCACAGACATCGCCGAGTGGCTGGTCAAGCAGGGCGTGCCGTTCCGGGTGGCGCACGAGGTCGCGGGCGAGTGCGTGAAGGTCGCCGAGGCCGACGGTGTCGAGCTCGACGGGCTCACCGACGACCAGTTCGCCAAGATCTCCGAGCACCTGACCCCCGAGGTCCGCACGGTCCTCAACGTGCCGGGCGCGCTGGCCTCCCGCGACGGCCGGGGCGGTACGGCTCCCTCGGCCGTCGCCACGCAGCTCCTCGAGGTCAAGGCTGACCTGGTCGTCCAGCACGCCTGGGCCACCGCCAAGCAGTAGCACCCACCCGCGTCACAGCGCCGCCGCCCAGTCCGCGAGCGCGTCGAAGTCCGGCCGGATCAGTCCGATGCCGGGATCGACGCGCAGCAACAGGGCGGCGGCGAGGTGGTTCCGGTCCACGTACTCGTGGTCGTACGACGTGATGTCGTCGTCCACCCAGGCGAACGGCCGCCCCGCCGCGTACTCCAGGATGTACTGCGTCTTCCAGAAGGTCCCGCGAGGGGCCTTTCCGTGCATCTGGGGCCAGTCGATGAACGGCAGCTCGGGCAGCCCGAGGTGCGGCCCTATCCAGTCGTTCGCCTCGTCCTTCCAGGTCGTCGCCCAGACCAGCTCGTACGCCTCGGCCAGCGCGAGCAGCTCGGCCCCGTGGGCGGGATTCAGCCATACCCGCAGCGGCTTCGCCCCCGTCCAGCCGGTGGGCCTCATCCGGTGCGTGCCGTACCCCTCAGGACGGCGTTCGCGCTGAGCCGCGTAGGGATTCAGTGGTCCGTCCACATCGATCAGCAGCAGCGGCTTCGTCATGTCCACAGCATTCCTTCCCCCTCGTGATGAGGCGTCGATTTATCGAATGAGACATCCATGTCTCATTCGGTGTATGGTCGTCTCATGTCAGTCGACCGCACCCAGGTGCTCCGCACCGCAGCCGCTCTGCTCTCCCGGAAATCGACCGCCACCATGGACGAGGTCGCCCGGGCCGCGGGCATCGGCCGCGCCACCCTGCACCGGCACTTCGCCGGGCGGGACGCGCTGGTCAGGGCTCTGGAGGCGATGGGCCTCCGGGAGTTCGAGGCCGCGTGCGACGCCGCACGCCTCGACGACGGTCCGGCGGACGAGGCGCTCCGGCGGCTCGTCGTCGAAACGGAGCCCAACGCGCCGCTGCTGGCCTTCCTCGTCACCGAGAACCAGCTCTTCGAGGGCGACGACGTCGACGAGGGCTGGGCCCGGCTCGACGCGAGGGTCAGCGCCCTCTTCCGGCGCGGCCAGGAGGAAGGCACCTTCCGGATCGACCTGAGCCCCGCCTGGCTCACCGAGGCCCTCTACGGCCTCGTCTCGGCCTGTGCCTGGTCCGTGATGGACGGCCGGGTAGCCCCCAAGGACTTTCAGTACATGATCACCGAGCTGCTGCTCGGTGGCGCACGACGGAGCGTGGAGAAATGAGCACCACCCAGCAGCTGAACCTCACCAAGGGGACGGAGGCGAAGAGCCCCGGGCGATGGCTCGCGCTCGCGGTGCTCGTCCTGGCGGTCCTGCTGGTCGCGGTGGACGCCACCGTACTCGGTCTGGCCACGCCCTCGCTCAGCGAGGACCTCAAGCCGTCCGGCACGCAGCTTCTCTGGATCGGCGACATCTACTCGTTCGTCATCGCCGGCCTGCTCGTCTCCATGGGCTCGCTCGGCGACCGGATCGGCCGCAAGAAGCTGCTGCTGATCGGTGCGACGGCCTTCGGCGCCGTCTCCGTGCTCAACGCGTACGCCACCAGCCCCGAGATGATGATCGTCGCCCGCGCGCTCCTCGGTGTCGCCGGTGCGACGCTGATGCCGTCGACGCTGGCGCTGATCCGGAACATCTTCCACGACCCCAAGGAGCGCAGCCTCGCCATCGGCATCTGGGGCGCCACCGCCTCGGCCGGTGCGGCCATCGGCCCGGTGATCGGCGGAGCGCTGCTCCAGCACTTCTACTGGGGCTCGGTCTTCCTCATCAACCTGCCCGTCATGGCCGTCCTGGTGCTCGTCGGCATCAAGCTGCTGCCCGAGTCCAAGAACCCGGTCGCCGGCCCCTGGGACCTGATCAGCGTCGGGCTCTCGCTCGTCGGTGTCATCGGAGTCGTCTACGCCATCAAGGAAGTCGCCTCGCACGGTCTGACGTGGGAGGTCGTGGCGGCCGCCGCCATCGGCGCGGCCACCCTGTACGCCTTCGTCCGCCGTCAGCACACGCTGGCGTCGCCGCTGCTCGACATGCGGCTGTTCAAGCACCGGGGCTTCTCGGGCGCGGTCCTGGCCGACCTGCTCACCGTCTTCGGACTGTCCGGACTGGTCTTCTTCCTCTCCCAGTTCCTGCAGCTGGTCCAGGGGCGCGAGCCTCTGGAGGCCGGTCTGGCCGAACTGCCCGCCGCCATCGGCGCGGTGGTCACCGGTCTGATCGCCGGCCGGTACGCCCGGCGGTTCTCGGTACGCGCCGTCGTCGCCGGCGGCCTCGGCGCGATCGGTCTCGCGCTCGCCGTCATCACCCTGGTCCACAAGGAGACCGGCTACCCGCTGCTCGGTGCGGCCCTGCTCGTCGTCGGCCTCGGCGCCGGATTCTCGTTCACCGTCACCGCCGACGTGATCCTCTCCAGCGTGCCCAAGGAGCAGGCGGGTTCGGCCTCCGCGGTCTCCGAGACCGCATACGAACTGGGCGCGGCGCTCGGTATCGCGCTCCTCGGCTCGATCGTCACCGGCGTCTACCAGGGCTTCGCGACCCCGGCCGGAGTCCCCGCGGACGCGGCCGCGGCGGCGCACGAGTCGCTCGGCGGTGCGGTCGAGGCCACCGCCGGCCTCGCGCCGGACGCGGCGACCGCCCTGGTCTCCGCGGCCCAGGTGGCCTTCGTCGACGGCCTGCGCATCGCGGCGGGCGTCGGCGCGGCGGTCCTCCTCGCGACGGCGGTCGCGGCCTGGTTCCTCCTGAAGGGCCAGAAGCTGGAGGACGGCGTCGAGCACTGACGCTCAGGCGTCACAAGCGAGTGGGCCCCGCACGGCGACTGCCG
>NZ_JBHTTQ010000204.1:0-5118 GCF_042794475.1 Streptomyces sp. NPDC056527 | reverse complement strand
GGTCCCATGGCGGACGGCCCGCACCGCCCCAGAGGTCGAAGTCACCGAATTTGACCCCTTGAGGCACCGGCCCGTAACCTTGACCGTCGGCGTGTCGTATGGCGCGCCACCCCCCTGAGCACCCTCCTCCCGGTCTGTCGGGAGAGGCCGCTCGTCCACTTCCGGATCATCGCGGGCCTCGGCACGTGTGAGCGGCTGGCATCAGGGGACCGTTCCCGAGTGAGAGAGAGATCCGCGTGTACGCCATCGTGCGCAGCGGTGGTCGCCAGCACAAGGTTGCTGTCGGCGACATCGTTGAGGTTGACAAGATTTCCACTGCCAAGGTTGGCGACACCGTAGAGCTCTCTACGCTGCTCGTTGTCGACGGCGACGCCGTGACCAGCGACCCGTGGGTGCTGGCCGGTATCAAGGTCACGGCCGAGGTCGTGGACCACCACAAGGGCGCGAAGATCGACATCCTTCGCTACAAGAACAAGACCGGCTACCGCCGTCGCCAGGGCCACCGCCAGCAGTACACGGCGATCAAGGTCACCGGCATCCCCGCGGCTGCGAAGTAAGGGACTGAGGAGAGATGGCACACAAGAAGGGCGCATCGTCCACCCGGAACGGTCGCGATTCCAATGCTCAGCGGCTCGGCGTGAAGCGCTTCGGCGGTCAGGTCGTCAGCGCCGGTGAGATCCTGATCCGCCAGCGCGGCACCCACTTCCACCCGGGCGCGGGCGTCGGCCGTGGCGGCGACGACACGCTGTTCGCCCTGCAGGCCGGTTCGGTGCAGTTCGGCACCCACCGTGGCCGCAAGGTCGTGAACATCGTTCCGGTCGCCTGATCGGTTCTTTTGCGGAGGCGGACCTCACTTCCCGGCAGGGAAGCGGGTCCGCCTTTCGCGTGTTACTAGATAGACATTCCACCTCGTAGCACCCCTTTGCAATGGAGGCACAACCATGACCACCTTCGTGGACCGCGTCGAGCTGCATGTCGCCGCGGGTAACGGAGGCCACGGCTGCGCCTCCGTTCACCGGGAGAAGTTCAAGCCGCTCGGCGGCCCCGACGGCGGCAACGGCGGCCGTGGCGGCGATGTGATCCTGGTCGTCGACCAGGCGATCACCACACTCCTCGAGTACCACCACTCGCCCCACCGCAAGGCGACCAACGGTCAGCCCGGCGCCGGCGACAACCGCTCCGGCAAGGACGGCCAGGACCTCGTCCTGACCGTGCCCGACGGCACCGTCGTCCTCGACAAGCAGGGCAACGTGCTCGCCGACCTGGTCGGTCAGGGCACCACCTTCGTCGCGGGCCAGGGCGGCCGCGGCGGCCTCGGCAACGCCGCGCTCTCCTCCGCCCGCCGCAAGGCCCCCGGCTTCGCGCTCCTCGGCGAGCCCGGCGAGGCCCGGGACATCGTCCTGGAGCTGAAGACCGTCGCCGACGTGGCGCTGGTCGGCTACCCGAGCGCCGGCAAGTCCTCGCTCATCTCCGTCCTGTCGGCCGCCAAGCCGAAGATCGCGGACTACCCCTTCACCACCCTGGTCCCGAACCTGGGCGTCGTCACCGCCGGCTCGACCGTCTACACGATCGCCGACGTGCCGGGCCTGATCCCGGGCGCCAGCCAGGGCCGCGGCCTGGGCCTGGAGTTCCTGCGCCATGTGGAGCGCTGCTCCGTCCTCGTCCACGTCCTGGACACGGCGACGCTGGAGTCCGACCGCGACCCCGTCACCGACCTCGACATCATCGAGGAGGAGCTGAAGCAGTACGGCGGTCTCGAGGACCGTCCCCGCATCGTGGTCCTCAACAAGATCGACATCCCGGACGGCCAGGACCTTGCGGACATGATCCGCCCGGACCTGGAGGAGCGCGGCTACCAGGTCTTCGAGGCCTCGGCCGTGGCTCGTACCGGCCTGAAGGAGCTCTCCTTCGCGCTGGCCGACATCGTCGCCAAGGCGCGCGCGGCCAAGCCGAAGGAGGAGTCGACGCGGATCGTCCTGCGCCCGAAGGCGGTCGACGACGCCGGCTTCACCGTCACCTACGAAGAGGCCGAGGACGTCTACCGGGTGCGCGGCGAGAAGCCGGAGCGCTGGGTCCGCCAGACCGACTTCAACAACGACGAGGCCGTCGGCTACCTCGCCGACCGTCTCAACCGCCTGGGCGTCGAGGACGCGCTCATGAAGGCGGGCGCCCGCGCCGGCGACGGCGTGGCGATCGGCTCCGAGGACAACGCGGTCGTCTTCGACTGGGAGCCGACGATGATGGCCGGCGCCGAGATGCTCGGCCGTCGTGGCGAGGACCACCGTCTCGAAGCCCCGCGTCCGGCGGCGCAGCGCCGCCGCGACCGCGAGGCGGAGCGGGACGACGCGCAGCGCGAGTTCGACGAGTTCGACCCCTTCTAGAGCGGCCTGCGGTCCCGGGAGCGGCCGGTCGGCGACGTCGGCCGCTCCCGTAGGATCCTCGGTGTGAGCACCGCCCCCCCTCCCTCGGTAGAAGGCACCCTCGGTGTCGTGGTCATCGCCTACAACGACGAGGCGCTGGTCGGCGACGCCATCCGGTCCGCACTCGACCAGGGGCCCGTGGTCGCGGAGGTCGTGGCCGTCGACGACGCGTCGAGCGACGGCACGGCGAAGGTCCTGGACGAGCTGGCGGCGCTCCACCCCCGGGTGCGCGTCGTCCACCGTACGGAGAACAGCGGAGGCTGCGGCTCCCCCCGCAACGACGGCATCGAGGCGGCCACCGCCCCCTACGTGATGTTCCTCGACAGTGACGACATCCTGCCCGAGGGCGCGGCCGAGGCCCTGGTGACGGCGGCCGAGCGGCACCGGACCCCCGTCGCGGTCGGTGTCTGCGTACGGCGCGAACTGCCCGGCGGCCGCGAGGTGCGCTGGCAGCCCGGGCTCTACCGGGAGCGCGCCCTCCTGGAGACCGCGGCGGACCTCACCCCGCTCGTGCACGACACGCTCTGCGTCAACAAGGTCTACGCCCGGTCCTTCCTCCTCGACCACGGCGTCCGGTTCCCCGACGGCCGTTTCATCTACGAGGACTTCCTCTTCACCGCCCGCGTCCTGGCCGCCGCGCCGCGCGTCGCGGTGATTCCCGACACGGTCTACGTGTGGCACGTCCGTCGCGCCGCCGCGCAGCTGTCGATCTCCCTGGACCGGGAGGGCGTCGCCAACTGGGAGGCGCGTGTCGCCGCCCATCGCAGGGCCGTGGAGACCTTCGCGGAGGCCGGCCGCGCCGAACTCGCCGCCGCCTGTCGCACCAAGTTCCTCGAACACGATCTGCGCCTGTACGCCCGCGAGTTGAGGCTGCGCGACGCCGCCTACCAGGCCGACTGGTGGGCGTCGACCCGGGAGTACCTCGGGACGTTCGACGAGAGCGAGATCGCCGCGGCCGTCGCGCCCGCCCGCTGGGCGGCCCGGTTCGTGCTGGCGTCCAAGGAGCCGCGGGACCTGCTCCGGCTGTCCCGACTGGCCGCCGAGCCGGCCCGGCTGCTCCCTCCGTACGTGCGGAGCGAGGACATCGCCGTCTGGTCCCTGGATCTTCCCGACGTGGAGCTGGACGGCGTGGAGATGCTGCCGCTCGACGAGCTCCCGGTGGTCGTCGACGCCGGTCTGCAGACGGGCGGGGGCGGTGAGCTGCGGCTCACGGTCCGCGATCTGTACGGCAGGCTGCGCGCGGCGGGACCCCGTACCGTCCAGGTGGCGTTCCTGCCCCGGGGCTCGGAGGAGCCCGCCCGCACGGAGCAGGCCGAACTCGCCGAGGGCGAGGGCGGCTGGACCGCCCGCGTTCCGGCCGGGCTCACCGCCCTGGCCGGGGCAGGACGTCGCCGGGGGAACCGGGGCACCCAGCTGTGGGACATCAGGATCACGGTGACATGCGCGGACGGCGACTCCTTCTCGACGGCGCTCCGGCTGCCGGACGGCTGCGAGCGTCGCTCGGTCGTGCCGAGCAGCCGGTACGGTGTACTGCTGGTGCAGCAGTACACGACGGCGAGCGGATCGCTCGCGGTAAGGCTCGCACCGGGCGCCCGTGACGGGCTCCGGGCGGTCAGGGCCAGGCTCCGTCGGCTCTCCCGCAGTTCTTAGCGAAAGGGATATGGGGCGTTATGACTTTTCTGATCACCGGAGGCGCCGGATACATCGGCTCGCACGTGGTCCGCGCCATGACGCAGGCCGGTGAGCGGGTCGTCGTCCTCGACGACCTGTCCACCGGGTACGCGGAGCGGCTGCCGGAGGGCGTGCCCCTGGTGGTCGGCTCGACCCTCGACCGTGAGGTCCTGGACCGGACCATCGCCGAGCACGGTGTCACGGGTGTGGTCCACCTGGCGGCGAAGAAGCAGGTCGGCGAGTCCGTCGAGCAGCCGCTGCACTACTACCGCGAGAACGTCCAGGGCCTGACCGTGCTCCTGGAGGCCGTGGCCGCCGCGGGCGTGCGCAACTTCCTCTTCTCCTCCTCCGCCGCCGTCTACGGGATGCCGGACGTGGACCTCGTCACCGAGGACACCCCGTGCCTGCCCCTGAGCCCGTACGGCGAGACGAAGCTCGCCGGCGAGTGGGTGGTCCGTGCCGCCGGCAAGGCCCACGGCATCTCCACGGCCTGCCTGCGCTACTTCAACGTGGCCGGCGCCGCGACCCCCGAGCTGGCCGACACCGGTGTCTTCAACCTGGTCCCGATGGTCTTCGAGCGGCTCGACGCCGACGAGGCCCCGCGGATCTTCGGTGACGACTACGACACCCCCGACGGCACGTGCGTCCGCGACTACATCCACGTCGAGGACCTCGCCGACGCCCACCTGGTCGCCGCGCGCAAGCTCGCGGAGTGGGCCGCCGCCGGTGAGCCGCGCGACCTGACCGTCAACATCGGCCGCGGCGAGGGCGTCTCCGTCCGCGAGATGATCGACCTGATCAACGAGATCACCGGCCACTCGGTCGCCCCCGTGGTCACCCCGCGCCGTCCCGGCGACCCGGCCCGCGTCGTCGCCGCCGCGGACCGTATCGCCACGGAGCTGGGCTGGAAGGCCCGCCACGACGTCCGCGACATGATCACCTCCGCGTGGGCCGGCTGGGTGGCCCGCCGAGGCGTGTCCGCCTGACGCACACCGAACGCGACGGCCGAGGGCCGGGGAGCATCTCC
>NZ_JBHTTQ010000203.1:0-5212 GCF_042794475.1 Streptomyces sp. NPDC056527 | reverse complement strand
GGGCATAGCTGCGCTATGCCCCTGTACACATCGCTGCGCTCTGTGACGAGACGATGCGTGCCGCTTCGCGGCCCGCCGTCCGGCGCCGTTGCCGCTTTGCGGCAGGCGCGGCGGTGCCGGTGATGGGGGAGGGGGACTACTAGAGAACCGGCAATTCTGGGTCCCCCTTGGTACAAACTGGAGGGCGTTTTCGCAGGTCAGAGGTGGGGGACCCTACCGGCAATCTCGGGTCCCCCTTGGTACAAAATTGTGGATGACGAGGGGCTCGAAACTGGTGTTTTCGCAGGTCAGGAGGGGGGGACCCGAACCGGCAATTCAGAGTCCCCTTACCGGCCAGTAGGCCCCGGAATTGTGCGATCCAGGTGCGATCCGCGTGCGTTTCGATGTGCGTTTGCCCGTTGCCTGTGGATAACTCGGGACTTCGGGGGGGGGGGGGGACTTTGAGTTGCCGGTTCGGATCCTGCGTCCGGGCGTGGTGCGGTGAATCGGGGTGCCGGTGTTGGGGGTGGCACCTACGCTCGATGGCTCGGTGATCACGGGCGGGGGTGCGTGATGGGAGATCGGGAGCGGGACGAGGCGCACGCGTTCGCGGTGACGGTGGGTCTGCTGCTGCTGATCGGGGGCGTGCTGCTGATGCGTCAGCTATGGGGGGTATGGGCTGCTTTCGCTCTGGCTGCGGCTCCGGTGCTGGCGTGCTACCTCGGGCCGCCGATCGCCCGCGAGGTAGCCGTGCGCCGATTCGCTCGCCAGCTGCGCCGCAGATAGGCCTGAGAGCCCCTCAGCGCTCCCCCGGCGGCCCCACCTGTCGGGAGGTGAGGTGCGGGGGCGTCAGCGAGGCGCACAGCGGCCCGCGGTGAAAGGGCCGGCTGACGCTTCGGGCGGGTCCGCCCGAAGCGAGGGCGCTCTGGTGGTGTACTTCCGGGGTACGGAAGTGCCGGAGTTACAGAGTTCGGAGGTTGATGGTGGGACGCAGCAGACGCGTGGCAGCGGGCAATAACAAGGGCGGGGTGGGCAAGAGCGCGTGGGTGGTGAACACGGCGGCGGCGCTGGCGGATGCCGGGCGCCGGGTCCTGGTGGTGGATCTGGATCCGCAGGCGAACACCTCGCGGCGGCTGGCGCGGCCCTACCGGGTGGACCAGGCCGCCACGGTCTCGGTGAGCGAGGTGGTCCGCAGCGGGCAGGCTGGCGCGGCGGCGGACGGAATCGTGCCGTGTGGCTGGGAGGGGCTGTACGGGATGCGGATCGATGTGCTCCCGGCCCGCTTCGATCTGGAGAACCGCATCGCGGAAGCGGCGGTGATGGGCGCTCGCGGGCGGCTGGCGCGCGCTTTGGAGGGGGTTGATGAGGCGCACGACGTGACGCTGATCGACTGCCCGCCCTCGCTGGGGCACCTGACGCAGCTCGGCCTCGCCGCGGCTGACTGGGCGGTTGCCCTGGTGGAGCCGGAGTACGACGGGGTGGAGGGCGCCACCCGCTTTCGGGACTTCGTCCAGGATCCGCAGACGCTCGCCGAGCTGGCGAACGCGGAACTGCGGTTCCTCGCGGCGATCCCCTCCAAGGTCGATGGGCGGCTGGCCGGCCACGCGCACCACCTCACGAGCCTGCCGGCCATCTTCGGGCCGGATCGGGTCTGGGACGCGATTCCGGAGCGATCGGTGGTCAAGGACGCGGCGGACGAAGGCATGCCGCTGTCCGCTCTGGGCGCCCGGGGCAAGGAGATGCGCGACGTGTACGCGGCGGGCGCCGAGCGGCTGTGGAAGGCGATCGCATGACCCGGATCAAACGCTCCACGGTGCCGTCCGAGTCACCGATCCGTCAGCCATTGGTGCCAGAGGTCGAACAGCTGGTGGGCAGCATCTCCGCTCCTGAACAGCCAAAAGCCGAGCCAACTTCGGAACTCCCGGACTCCCGGACTTCTGAAGTTACAAAGTCCGAGAGTTCGGAAGTCTCGGACTCTCAGGGTTCGGCAGACGGGCCGAAGTGGCAGAGCCTGGAGCGCAAGGAGACGCGTCTGCGGACGGACCAGCTCGCCGAGCTGGCGGCACTGCGCCGCAGGGTGTCCGGGCAGCGCCGGAACCGCTCGGAGATCATCACGGACAACACCTTGATCCGGGTTGCGGTCGACCTGCTCCTGACGCGCGCCGGACGGCTCCGCGGGGACACGGAGGCCGAACTCCTCGCCTCGCTGGCCCCGCGCCGCCGGACTCAGGACTGACAGACTCCCGCAGTTCCGGACTCTGTAAGTCTGGTGGGTCGGGGTGCAGAGCTGTCGCCAATTGGCGACGATGGGGGGACCTGCGATGAACCGGGGCCCGCACGACGGTGCGGGCCCCATCCTTGTTCCGTCTACCGGTCCTGCTCGTTGAACAGCCGGTCCTCATGGCGCCAGCGCTGCCGCATCACCGGCCCAGAGAGCACCGCATAGACCATGGTGGCGGTCGCGAGGTAGACCGCCGCATCGACCGGCCAGGGGTACCGGCCCCCGGCCGCGAGGGCCAGGGTGAGTACCACGAGCACGGCGGCCGCCGTGGGCAGTGCCCACGGGGCGAGCTTGCACCAGCGGCACCGGCACTGTGCGGTCTGCCTCGTGCTGTCGGCCGGCGCTTCAGCCGGCTCTCCATCTGTGCTCACAGCTCCCCCAGCTCGATGTAGTCGACATCGGTGAGCGTTACGTCGAGTCCTTGAGCGCGGCGGCCCCGGTCCTGGAAGTACGAGTACCCCAGCCCCTGCCCGACCAGCTCTTGCAGCTGCTCCTCATCTCCGGAGCGCCACGCCTCCCAGATCCTCCCGCTCACGTCCGGCGGCAGCGTCTCGGTGATCCGCCGCATCCGGCCGTCGTCGGTGGTGCCAGGCGCGGCGGTGAACCCGAACCGCGCCCGGGTCTCCACCACCAGGCCGTCCCGGGCGGAACGGCGCTGTGCCTCGGCGGTGACCCGGGGCTGCCAGTCGCGGGCCGCCTCCCGCTCCAGTGCGGCGGCACGCTTGCCGGTCGGCTGCTGCTCGCCCTTCGCCCAGCGCTGGACGGTGCGCTGGCTGACGCCCAGCCGGTCAGCCACGGCGCGGGTGCTGCCCTTCTCGCGCTTGAGCAGGAACCGCAGCCGAGCCCCTGCGGACTTCGGCAGCGGGCGCGTCCACGCTGCCTGTGCGGCGCGACTGAGCGCGTCTCCGATGATCCCCATGTCCGTCTCCCCCTCAGAACGGTGCAGGTGCTGCTGCCTGGCGGCAGTCTCGGCAGGTGCTCACTCCGGCCACGCCCCGAACGGCACGCCCGCAGTTCCCGGCGCAATCCACGATCGCCAGCGGGCCCCGTCCGCCAGTCACCTCCTGCGCTGTGGCGACCGGCGGCTCTCCCCGGACCGGCAGCAAGGACTGCGCGAGCGCGTACGGGTGGCTGACGTGCTCGGTCGGCGGGATGCGATCGAGTCGGCCCAGTAGCTCGGCGGCCGTCCAGCCGTTGGTCATCAGGTGGGCGATGTGGCGCCGGGTGCGCTCGTGCTGAGCGTCGGTCAGTCCAGCCAGCCACCAGACCTGATCCATCAGGTCCACGGCCGCGCCCTCCGCCCAGGGCAGGTCTGCCCACTCCTCGGGCACGTCGGGCAGGCGGATCAGGCCGGACAACAGGGTGTAGCGGTCCGGCAGTCCCCGGACCCGGCCGCGCCGGTCCCAGCGCACCAGCTGGTCATCCTCCAGGTGCCCCCGGTGGGTGCGCAGGGTGCGCACGCTGATCCCGAGGGCCCGGGCCAGATCCTCCTGCCGCTCCTGCCCGGTCCAGTCGGCACCGGCATGGAGCGCCAGCGCGGCCAGCAGACGGCAGCAGGTGCGGTCGCGGGTCTGGATGGACGCGGCCCACTCCGCAGGGCTCGGCGAGGTGGGCAGGGGGCGGGCCCGGCCGACGCTGGCGCCCGGCAGAGGCGTCCGGCGGTCCACATCAATGCGCCCAGCGGTGACCAGCTCGGTGAGGTGGCGGCGCAGGACGCGCGGCACCAGCCCCACACGCTCCGCCAGCACGGCAGCGGGCAACGAGGTACCGGGGGCAGTGGTCAGTTCGTGCTCAACCAGCTCGCCGAAAATCCGGCGGCAGGACGCGCAGTCATCAGGTGACGGGTGCGCCATGTGGGGCCTCTCTCTGGCCCGCCCGGTGTCCGGTCGAAAAACCGACCGCTACACTCAGAACGAGCCTTGGCAAGGGCCAGCGGAAAGCCGTTCACCTCCGAGAGCGCCAACTCTCGGGCAACTGGTGGGTGGCTTTTCTGCTGTCTGTCTGGATCTTGTGCGGGACAGGCTACGCCCAGTCAGGGCGTCGCCGGGACGCGGATTCCGCGTACTGAAATAACGCTCGGGTCTCAGTCGGTCTGTAGCGGGATTGACGAGTCCTGGTTGAGGTCCTGGTGCAACTCGTCGGCGGCGTCTGCGATCCATCGCGCCAGGTCTGCGGCCCGCAGGTACTGACTCCCCCGCAGGCTCGCGGTGGGGACCGTGGCCCGCAGGTCGCGGCCCAGCGCGCTGAGCTGGTCAATCACACCCAGCACCTCTGCGAGCGACGCGTCCCCGGCGAACGGCAGGTCGGCATGCCCGGGGGGAGCCACATTGTGTCGCTGGTAGTCCATCTGGTCAGACACCCCCCTTGCCGCCCTTGAGCTTGGGCAGGCCCGCCTCATCGAACCAGCCGTAGACAACGGCTGTGCTCACCTTGCTGAGCTGCTGAATGCGGGAGCGCGGGGCATCGATTCGCGCGGCCGCAAGGGCGGCTTCCTTGATCTGTGGCAGTAGCGCCTTGGCGTCGGCGAGCAGTTGGGCGCGCTGGGTGCCCAGTTCCGCCACGCGCGCCAGCGCCTCGGCCTGCGCTTTCTCGGGAATTTCCATGCTGCACAGCATAGCTCACGCAACGCCCACTGAAGCAGGGTTGTTTACCGAGAAGTTCTGTGTCATGGTTGGCCAGTCGCCAGCCGGACCGGCTGAAACGGCATCAATCGCCATGAAAGGAAATGCACATGAGGATCCGGAAGAGCCCGTCTTCGGCGTCGATCGAGCACAGCCGGACGCAGTCCACTGAGGACCTGCGCTATGAGTACGAGCTGATCAAGCGGACGCGGACCCCGATGGACGTGGACGCGATCGCCGATCAGAACGACATCGCCCGCGAGCTGGAGCGGCGCGGCGAGCTGTAGTCGGCTGGCGTAGCCCGTCGTGCTCCGGCCCATTCGAGCTGGGC
>NZ_JBHTTQ010000202.1:0-5223 GCF_042794475.1 Streptomyces sp. NPDC056527 | reverse complement strand
GTGCTGTTGCTCACAGCACCGGGTCCGCCGTACGGGATCGCCTTGAGAGCTACTTGATCCACTCCGACCAGGACATGTTCCAGCCGTTCAGGCCGTTGTCCGGAGCGATCTGCTTGTCCTTCGAGTTCTTCACGACCACCACGTCGCCGATCAGCGAGCGGTCGTAGAACCAGGCAGCCGGGGTGGACCCGTCGCCGGCGCCGCGCGCGTCCCGCAGACCGACGCAGCCGTGGCTGACGTTGGCCGAGCCGAAGGTGCCGGACGAGGCCCAGTAGTTGCCGTGGACGAAGGTGCCCGAGTTCGACAGACGCATCGCGTGCGGCACGTCCTTGATGTCGTACTCACCGCCGAAGCCGACCGTGGCGCCGTTCATCCGGGTCACCTTGTACTTCTCGCTGATGACCATCTGACCGTTGTACGTGGTCGTGGACGGGGCGCCCGCGGTGATCGGGATCGTCTTGATGATCTTGCCGTCGCGCTCGACCTTCATCGTCTTGGCGCTGGCGTCGACGGTGGAGACCTGACGGCGGCCGATGGTGAAGGAGACCTTCTTCTTCTGCTTGCCGTAGACACCGGGACGGCCCTCGACGCCGTCCAGGTTGAGCTCGACGGTCACCTTCGTGCCCGCGGCCCAGTACTCCTTGGGGCGGAAGTCGAGGCGGTCGTTGCCGAACCAGTGGCCCTCGATCTCGACGGCCGGCTCGGCGGTCACCTTGATGGCGTTCTCGACGGCCGCCGGGTTGGTGATGCCCCGGGTGAAGTTGATCGAGACGGGCATGCCGACGCCGACGGTCGAGCCCTCCTCGGGCGTGTAGTGACCGATGAAGGTGTTCTTCGGGGTCAGCGTGGTGAAGGTGGTGTCCTTCGCCGACTCACGGCCCTCGGCGTCCTTGGCGATCGCGTGGACCTTGTACTGCGTACCCGCCGACAGGTGGCCGACCGGCGTCCAGCTGGCGCCGTCCGCGGCGATCTTGCCCTCGACCTCGGCACCCTTGGTGTCGGCGACGGTGACCGTCGTCAGCTTGCCCTGCTCGGCCGTCACCTTCAGCACACCGCTGGTCGCGACCGAGTCGGCGCCGTCCTTCGGGGCGATCGTGACGACCGCCTGCGACGCCGCGTTCTCCTGCTTGCCCCCGCCGCTCTGCGCCGGGTCCTGGCCCCCCTTGCCGCCGCCCGCCGGGTCCCCGCCCCCGCACGCCGTCAGCACCAGGAGCAACGCTCCCACAGCCAGGGCCTGCAGACGCGCGCCCCCGCGCCGCCGTCCACGCCCCACCCCGGCCGATATCGGCTGCCCGTTCAAAATGGTCGTCTCCCCTCGCACGGCCTGGTCTCACCACGGCCCGCACCCCCGCGCGCATCCTCCGCGCACACGGCGCTAGATAATCACACCGTAGGACACGAAAGTTCCACGCGAATGTCACCGTTCAGTCCCAGTCGATCCAGGAACCGTGCACGTGACGCAGGTCAGCGAGGGGACGACGAGGGGCTCACCGCAGGGCGGAACCGGCCTTCCACTGGTCCCACTCCATGTTCCAGCCTCCGAGCCCGTTGTCGGGAGCGACCTTTCGGTCACGGGAGTTGACCACTTCCACCACGTCGCCGATGAGGGTCCGGTCGAAGAACCAGCCCGCCGGAGAGTCCGGGCTGCCGCCCTTCTCGTCCCGCAGACCGACGCAGCCGTGGCTGACGTTGGCCGACCCGAAGGTCGAGGAATCGGCCCAGTAGTTGCCGTGCAGGAAGGTCCCCGAGTCGGTCAGCCGCATCGCATGCGGTACGTCCTTGATGTCGTACTCGCCGCCGAAGCCGACCGTGCGGCCGTCCATCCGCGTCACGTCGAAGAGCTCCGTGACCACCATCTTGCCGTTGTACGTGGTGGTCTTCGGCGCCCCGGCCGTGATGGGCACGGTCGCGAGGACGTCGCCGTCCCTGTGCACCTCCATCGTGTGCGCCGCCGCGTCGACCACGGACACCTGGGAGCGCCCGACCGTGAACCCGACCGTCTTGCGCTGGATGCCGTACACCCCGGGCGCCCCCTCGACATCGCGCAGCGCGAGCTCGACGGTCACCTTGGTGCCGGGCTGCCAGTACTCCTGCGGACGGAAGTCGAGCCGCTCCTCGCCGAACCAGTGGCCGACGACCTCCACCGGCGGCTCGGAGGTGATCCTGATGGCCCGTTCGACCGCCTCCCGGTTCTCGATGGCCCGGTTGAAGCCGAACGAAACGATCATGCCGGTGCCGACCGTCGAACGGTTCTCCGGCTTGAAGTAGCCGATGAAGCGGCGCTCGGGCACGACGGTGGTGAACGTGGTGTGCCGGGCGGAGCGCCGGCCGTGGGCGTCGAGCGCCACGGCGTCCACGCTGTACTTCGCGGCCAGCGCGAGCCGCGCGTCCGCGTTCGGCCGCCAGCGCAGCCCGTCCTCGCTGATCGCGCCCGGGACCGCGGTCCGCTGGGCGTCCTCGACCTGGACGACGGTGACCCGTTCGAGGCGCCCGCTGTCCACCCTCACCTCGATCGGCCCCTCGGCGGGCACGGCCCGGCTGCCGTCCTCCGGGCTGATCCGGATGACGTCGCCGGGCGCCCGCGCCTTCCCGGGCAGCGAGATGTCGATGCCTCCGCCGCCGCCGTCACCACCCTTGTCGGTGCAGCCCGCAAGCCCGGCCACCAGTCCCGCCGCCGCCAGGGCGAGCACCGCACCGGCCCTCACCCGCTTCAGTACGTGTTTCACGCCTGGCCCAACGACGGCCACCCTCCAGGGGAAACGTGCGTGCGGGTCATGTTGGGAGTCCGGTCGTCCGGGCAGAACAGGTGGGAGGACCACGTGCGGGGAGTCGCGGCCGGGACGCCGCGCCCTCCGCGACATGGGGGTACCTCCCATGCCGGTGGCTGTGGGGAGGGCCCGACGAGCCGCGGGAGGCCGACAGGTGTCGAGCGCAGCCGAGCAGGAGGCGGTACGGGACGGAGTGGGGCTCTCCCCTGCTCCGGAGCGGCCCCGGCCCGTGGTGTGGCCGGGGGCGCCCACCCCGTTGGGCGCGCGGTGCAGGGTGGGACCCGACGGGGTCGCCGGCACCAACTTCGCGCTGTGGGCGGGCGGAGCGGAGGCCGTCGAGCTGTGCCTCTTCGACACCGACGGCGCGGGTCGGGAGACGGAGAGACGGCTGCCGCTGACCGAGCTGACCCATGAGATCTGGCACGGCTTCGTGCCGGGGGTGGCGGCTGGGCAGCGGTACGGATTCCGGGTGCACGGCCGCTGGGACCCGTGGACGGGCGCCCGCTGGAACCCGGCCAAGCTGCTCCTGGATCCGTACGCGCGGGCGGTGGACGGCGACTTCACGCTGCCGCCCGAGGTGTACGGGCACGTCCGGGACTGGCCGCAGCAGCACGTGGCCGACACCGTGCGGGACGACCGGGACTCGGCACCGTTCGTCCCGAAGGGCGTCGTCGTCCAGGACGACGACGACTGGTCGGACGACCGCAGACCGAAGACCCCCTGGCCGGACTCGGTCATCTACGAACTGCATGTGAAGGGCTTCACCCGGCTCCACCCGGGCATCCCCGAGGAGCTGCGGGGCACGTACGCCGGACTCGCGCATCCGGCGGCCGTCGACCATCTCGTACGACTCGGGGTGACGGCGGTCGAGCTGCTTCCGGTGCACCAGTTCGCCCACGAGGACCATCTGCTGCGTCGGGACCTGCGGAACTACTGGGGCTACAACTCCATCGGCTACTTCGCCCCGCACGCCGGCTACTCCTCCTCGGGGACCACCGGCCAGCAGGTCGGCGAGTTCAAGCGGATGGTGCGGGCGCTGCACGCCGCCGGGATCGAGGTCATCCTCGACGTGGTCTACAACCACACGGCCGAGGCGGGCGAACTGGGCCCCACGCTCTCCCTGAAGGGCATCGACAACCGCGGCTACTACCGGCTCCAGTCCGACGCACGCCGGTACGCCGACTACACGGGCTGCGGCAACACCCTGCACGTGGTCCAGCCCCAGGTGCTCCGGCTGATCACGGACTCGCTGCGGTACTGGGTGACGGAGATGGGCGTCGACGGCTTCCGCTTCGACCTGGCCGCGGCGCTCGCCCGCTCGATGCACGACGTCGACATGCTCTCGCCCTTCCTCGCGGTCATCGCCCAGGACCCGGTGCTGCGCCGGGTCAAGCTGATCGCCGAGCCGTGGGACGTCGGCAACGGCGGCTACCAGGTCGGCGCGTTCCCGCCGCTGTGGACGGAGTGGAACGACCGCTACCGCGACGCGGTACGGGACTTCTGGCGCGGCGCGCTGCCCGACGTACGGGACCTCGGCTACCGCCTTTCGGGCTCCAGCGACCTGTACGCCTGGGGCGGCCGGCGGCCGTACGCCTCGGTCAACTTCATCACCGCCCACGACGGGTTCACGTTACGGGACCTCGTCACCTACGAGCGGAAGCACAACGAGGCCAACGGGGAGGGCAACCGGGACGGCACCAACGACAACCGCGCCTGGAACTGCGGGGCGGAGGGCGAGACCGACGACCCGGAGATCGGCGCGCTGCGCCTGCGCCAGCTGCGGAACCTGCTGACGACGCTGCTGCTGTCGACCGGGGTGCCGATGCTGGTCGCGGGAGACGAGATGGGCCGCACGCAGGGCGGCAACAACAACGCGTACTGCCAGGACAACGAGACGAGCTGGCTGGACTGGTCACTGCCCGAGGACCCCGGGCGACGGGAGCTGCTCGCCCTGACCCGCCGGCTGCTCGCCCTGCGCCACACCCACCCGGTGCTGCGCCGCCGCGCGTTCTTCTCCGGGCGCCCGCAGGGCGCGGACGGCCTGCGGGACCTGGCGTGGTTCACGCCGGACGGCCAGGAGATGACGGAGCAGGACTGGTACGCCCCCGCCGCCACCCTGGGCCTCTACCTTTCGGGTCGCGACATCCCCGGCCGGGACGCCCGCGGCGCCCAGATCACCGACGACAGCTTCCTGGCGATCCTGCACGCGGGCCCGCGCCCCCTCGCGTACCGCCTGCCGGGCCCGCCGTGGGCGGAGTCGTACGAGCTGGTCCTGGACACGTCCTTGGAAGACCAGTCCCAGGCCCCGGGAACGGTGCACCGGGGCGGGGAGACGGTGACGGTGGGGGCGCGGTCGGTGCTGCTGCTGCGGGTCGGGGGGTGAGGGGCGGGGCGCCGGGTGAGGGGTGAAGCGAGGGGCGCGGGGTAGGACCCGCACCGGCCACCGCGGCGCGAC
>NZ_JBHTTQ010000201.1:0-5251 GCF_042794475.1 Streptomyces sp. NPDC056527 | reverse complement strand
GGTACACACAAGGTGTACCGGGCCCCGCGGCGTCGCTTCGAGCCGTGCCGTCCGCTAGGCGGACTTGCGGCTGTCTCGCGGATGTACGGCGATGTTCATGGCGCCGGAACGAAGGACCGCCAGCCTCTCGGCCAGGACCTCCTCCAGCTCCTCGCGGGTGCGCCGCTCCATCAGCATGTCCCAGTGCGTACGCGCCGGCTTGCCCTTCTTCTCCTCGGGGCCGTCCCCGTCCACCAGGAGTGCCTGGCTGCCGCAGACCTTGCACTCCCACTCCGGCGGAATTTCCGCTTCCACCGAGAAGGGCATCTCAAAACGATGGCCCTTCTCGCATGCGTACTCCACGGCCTGGCGCGGGGCCAGATCGATGCCGCGGTCGGTCTCGTAGCTGGTCACCACGAGGCGCGTGCCGCGAAGAGCTCGCTCACTCATGAATCGTGCCTCCCGGGCTTGTCGCCCACAGGACAGGTGTCGCTGTCGTCGTCATCCGGTCAACGTCCGGTCGGCGGTAAAGATTCCCGTTCCGGGTCATGCGTCGCCCGTCGTGCCGCCCCTTGTTCTACCCACCAGTGCCCGGTTTGTCACATCTGGCATCAGATGTCACCCAGCGTCTTCACCAAAGCAGCACGCAGTAACGGTCCGCCTGGCAGGCCAAAGGCGTACACTACCGGCCTTTCAGTTCCGCGTCTAAATCCGCTCCGGAACCGGGTTGCCGGCGGCGGCCACCGCACGCCGTACGGGTACCCGCGCGAGCAGTACGAAACCGGCCGCGAAGAAGATCACGAGAGAGATGATGGCATCCCGGTAGCTCCCGGTCAGCTGATACGCGAGACCGAACACCAGTGGCCCCAGCCAGCTCAGGCCCCGGTCGCTCATCTCGTACGCGGAGAAGTACTCCGCCTCCTTGCCGCGCGGCACCAGATGGGAGAAGAGCGAGCGTGACAGCGCCTGGCTCCCGCCGAGGACGAGACCGATCGCCGCCGCGAGAAAGAAGAACGCCACCGGCGCGCCGGCCGGCAGGAAGTACCCGGCCGCCAGGATCAGCGTCCAGACCGCCAGTGACCCGAGGATCACGCGCTTGGCGCCGTACGAACGCGCCATCCGCCCCATGCCCAGCGCCCCCGCGACCGCGAGCACCTGGACCAGCAGCACCGCCGTGATCAGCGTCGTCTGCTCGAGCCCCAGCTCCTCCGAACCGTAGATCGACGCCTGCGAGATCACGGTCTGCACGCCGTCGTTGTAGATGAGGTAGGCGAGCAGGAACGACAGCGTCAGCGGGTGGCGGCGCATGTCCCGCAGCGTCGCCATCAGCTGCCGCCAGCCACCGCCGACCGCTCCTTCGCCCTGCGGCCGGACGTGCCGGTCGCGCAGCCGTCGCAGCGGCACGAGGGTGAAGGCCCCCCACCACAACCCGGCCGAGGCCAGGCAGATCCGAACCGCCATGCCCTCCGTCAGGCCGAACGACTCGTGCCCGGAGTACAGGACCAGGTTGAGGACGAGGACCAGGGCGCCCGAGGTGTAGCCGAAGGCCCAGCCCCGCGAGGAGACCGCGTCCCGTTCGTCCGGCTCGGCGATCTGCGGCAGATAGGCGTTGTAGAGCACCATCGAGACCGCCAGTGAGGCGTTCGCCACGATGAGCAGGAACGCGCCGAGCAGATAGCGGTCGCCGCTGAGGAAGAACATCCCCGCCGTCGCCGCCGCGCCGGTGTACGCGGAGACCGCGAGCAGCGGCTTCTTGCGGCCCGTACGGTCCGCCGCCGCGCCCACCAGCGGCATCACGAGGACCGCCACCAGGATCGAGACCGAGACGGCGTACGCGAAGAGCGAGCCGGCCCGCACGGGTATGCCCAGGGGGTGGACGAAGCCGTCCGCGTCGGCCGCCGCCTTCGCGACCGAGGTCAGATAGGGGCCGAGGAACACCGTCACGACGCTCGTCGAGTACACCGAGCAGGCGAAGTCGTAGAAGTACCAGCCGCGCTGCTCGCGTCTGCGGTCGGCCGGATCGGCGGCGTGCTTCTCCGGTTCGGTGGTGTCGGCAGTCACGGCCGCGGCCCCCTCGTTCGTCCCCGTGGCGGGACGCGCGGTCAGACCCACGCGCCCCGAGCGGTCAGCACTGCGCGCAGCGCCTCCAGATGATCGGTCATGATGCCATCCACCCTCAGGTCGAGGAGAGAGTTCATCCGCTCCGGATCGTTGACGGTCCACACATGCACCTGAAGACCGCGGGCGTGGGCCTCCCGCACGAAACGGCGGTCGACGACCGGGATGCCGCCCTGGCTGGCGGGCACCTGCGCGGCGACCGCGCCCGCGCGCAGCGCCGCGGGGATGCCGAGCGAGCGCAGCCGCAGGCCGAGGACGCCCTTCACGCCGTACGAGGTCGCGAGCCGCGCACCCGCCAGGCGCTGCGCCCGGGCCACCCGGCTCTCGGTGAAGGAGCCGACGCAGACCCGGTCCCACGCCCCGGTCCTGCGGATCAGGTCGACCAGCGGGACCAGGGACGACTCGGCCTTCAGGTCCACGTTCCAGCGCGCCTCGGGAAACTCCTCCAGGAGCTCCTCGAAGAGCGGCAGCGGCTCCTTGCCCGCCACCCGCGCCTCGCGGACGGCGTCCCACGGAAGATCGCGGATGCGCCCGGCGGCGTCCGTGACGCGGTCGAGCGTCGAGTCGTGGAAGGCGACCAGGGCGCCGTCCGCGGTGGTGTGCACATCGGTCTCGAAGTAGCGGTATCCGGCGGCCGCGGCCCTGCGGAAGGCGGCCGCGGTGTTCTCCAGGCCGTCCGCCGTGCCGCCGCGATGGGCGAACGGAATGGGCGACGGGTGGTCGAGGTAAGGGTGGCGTACGCGAGTCACCGCCGCAGTATCGCCTGCTCCGGTGTCCCCGAGGCGACCACGGTGCTGCTCATGTCCTTCTCGGGGATGGCGAACCTGCGCAGGAAGAACTGCGCGAGCGGCCCGATGCTCAGTGCGTAGAGGACCGTGCCGACGCCGACGGAGCCGCCGAGAAGGAAGCCGGTGGCGACCACGGCGACCTCGATGGCCGTGCGGACCAGCCGGATCGAGCGGCCCGTGAGCCGGTGCAGCCCGGTCATCAGACCGTCGCGGGGGCCGGGGCCGAACCGAGCGGCGATGTAGAGGCCGGTCGCCGCCCCGTTGAGGACGATGCCGAGGACGAGGAGAGTGATCCGCGCGACGATTCCGTCGGCATCCGGGACCAGGGCGAGCGTTCCGTCCATGGCCACGCCGATGACGAAGACGTTCGACACCGTGCCGAGCCCGGGCTTCTGCCGGATCGGGATCCACAGCAGCAGGACGGCGGCCCCGACGATGATCGAGACGACCCCGATGGTCAGTCCGGTCTTCTCGGCGAGACCTTGATGGAGGACGCCCCACGGCTCCAGACCGAGCCCGCCGCGCACCAGGAGCGCCGAACTGATCCCGTACAGCGCCAGTCCGACATACAGCTGCGCGAGCCGACGGGTCAGATGACGACCGGTGAGCCGGCCGCGGAGGCCGGAGGCGATGGACAAGGTGGTGCCCCCTGTGTGGTGGTGGTGGACTGACTCATGACACTCTGTGGCGGGGGATCGCATCCCAACCATGGCCAATTCGAGGAAGGTGGACTGACTTCCATGGCTCAGTGGACCTCGGCCGTCGGGCCGGCCCAGCTGGCGCGGCAGCTCCAGGCGCAGCAGCCGCGCCCCGCGGGACCGGGCGCGCGCAAGCCGCCCGCCTACCGCGCGCTGGCCGACGGCATCCGCCTCCTCGTGCTGGAGGGCCGCGTGCCCGTCGCCGCCCGGCTGCCCGCCGAGCGTGAACTCGCCGTGGCGCTCACCGTCAGCCGTACGACGGTCGCGGCCGCGTACGAGGCGCTGCGCGCCGAGGGCTTCCTGGAGTCGCGGCGCGGGGCCGGCAGCTGGACCGCCGTCCCGGCCGGGAACCCGCTGCCCGCGCGTGGGCTCGAACCGCTGCCCCCGGAGTCGCTCGGCTCGATGATCGACCTCGGCTGCGCGGCGCTGCCCGCCCCCGAGCCCTGGCTGACCCGGAGCGTCCAGGGGGCCCTGGAGGAGCTGCCGCCGTACGCCCATACGCACGGGGACTACCCGGCCGGCCTGCCCGCGCTGCGGCAGATGCTCGCCGACCGGTACACCGAGCGCGGCATCCCGACCATGCCCGAACAGATCATGGTCACCACCGGCGCGATGGGCGCCATCGACGCGATCTGCCATCTCTTCGCCGGCCGCGGCGAGCGGATCGCCGTCGAGTCGCCGTCGTACGCCAACATCCTCCAGCTCATGCGCTCGGCGGGCGCCCGGCTCGTGCCCGTCGCGATGGCCGAGGGCCTGACCGGTTGGGACCTGAACCGCTGGCGGCAGGTGCTGCGGGACGCGGCGCCGCGGCTCGCGTACGTCGTCGCCGACTTCCACAACCCGACGGGCGCCCTGGCCGACGAGGACCAGCGACGGCAGCTCGTCGACGCGGCCCGCTCGGCCGGCACGGTCCTGGTCGTCGACGAGACGATGTCCGAACTGTTCCTGGACGACGGCGTGGAGATGCCCCGGCCCGTCTGCGCCTTCGACCCGGCGGGCGCGACGGTGCTGACGGTCGGCTCTGCGAGCAAGGCGTTCTGGGCGGGCATGAGGATCGGCTGGGTGCGGGCCGCGCCCGACGTGATCCGCTCCCTGGTGGCGGCGCGGGCCTACGCGGACCTGGGCACCCCCGTCCTGGAACAGCTCGGCGTCAACTGGCTGATGCGCACCGGGGGCTGGGAGCAGGCCGTCGACATCCGCCGCACCCAGGCGCGGGAGAACCGTGACGCGCTGGTGGCGGCGGTGCGGGCCGAGCTCCCGGAGTGGGAGTTCGACGTCCCGCGCGGAGGACTGACGCTCTGGGTCCGCACGGGCGGCCTCTCGGGCTCGCGGATCGCCGAGGTCGGCGAGCGGGTGGGCGTACGGGTGCCCTCGGGGCCGCGGTTCGGCGTGGACGGTGCCTTCGAGGGGTACGTCCGGCTGCCGTTCACGGTCGGCGGCCCGGTCGCGGAGGAAGCGGCGGCCCGACTGGCGGCCGCGGCGCGGCTGGTGGAGTCGGGCGCGGGAGCGGGCGTGGAGCCCTCGCGGACGTTCGTGGCCTAGGGATCCGCCCCTGATCCGCCGGACACCCCGCGGCGAGCCTCACACGGAGGGCGCGGCGCGGCGGGGTCCGTGCCGGAGGGTGGACTCACGCCGGAGGGCGGGTACGGACCGTGGTCCGTACCCGCC
>NZ_JBHTTQ010000200.1:0-5300 GCF_042794475.1 Streptomyces sp. NPDC056527 | reverse complement strand
GTCTCAGAGCGCTGCGCGCTCTGGCAGTGACCGTCACTTCGTGACGGTGTGTCACTGCTTCGCGGTGACTTGCTCGGCTGCGCCGAGCCCCGGCCGATGGCCGGGCGGGGAGGACTGGCCTTTGGCCAGTTCGGTCGTCCGCTTCGCTCCCTCCCTGGGGGCCCGCTACGCGGGCGGCTGGCTACGGGGAGGGGTGGCCGGGCGGCTCTTCTTTGCGACTGCCCGTGGTGGTGTGCATCAAAACGTAGTCTAGATAGAGTCTGGGCCACCCCACACCCCCACGCTGCGGCTCTGTATGCCTTGCTGACGGCTTCTCACCCCTTCTCGGGGGGATGAGTCCAGACGGCTCGTCAGAGGCTCTGAGATGGGTACAGATCGCTACGTGGGGGCATCGACACCTGATGCAGCATGTACGGTTGGTGGATCGTGGCCACACCCTCTCTGAGGGGTGGTCACCGGCTGGCCGCTCTGGGCCTCTTGAGCGTTCGCAGCCCGCTGACCTGGGCAAACGCACTGCGGGCGACCCTTCGAGGGGGCCGCCCGCAATTTCTCTGACCGAATTACCTGGTCTAATGCCCGTCGCCCCGAATTGCCAGCGTGCAGACGAGTTTATCAAGACGATTATTACGGGCTTATGGAAAGGCTTATCCGGCCGCTTTGATTTGGTTACCAGATTCCGTCATCCTCTCGCAGGGTGGGGCAGTTGCAATCACAGATGCAGCCGCCTCCGCAGTTGGGGCATTCATCGCAGCAGTAATGCTTTCCGCATAGGCTGCATCGGCTTCCGCCGCAGTCCTCACAGGAGGGCGGGCGGTAGCTGTCTGAGAGGTACATTCACGCTTCCTTTCGGGTAGGAATGCCGACGGCCCCGGACTGTAGAGCCCGGGGCCGTCGTTGTGCAAATCAGCAGGTTACGCGGGTGTCTTGTCTTTCCATTCCCAGAGCCATTCCCTTAGCTCATCCTCGGTGTAGTAGGTGACCTTTCCGTCACTGATGCCTTCGGGAACGGTGATCCCGCGCTTCTCGGAACGCTGGAGCAGGTACTTGCGGGCGGTCTCGTAGCCCCACGGGAGGGTGCCGCGCTCGCAGTGCTCACGCAGGCTGTAGGTCTCCGGCAGCGCCTGGTCCTCGGCCACCTCGGCGGCAAGGCCGGCCGATGCTCCGGCTGTCCCGGCCGCTGTCCCCTCGGCCGTCCCGGAGGCACCGTGTCCCGGCTCTGACCTGGGGCTGGGCACCCCGACCCCCGTGCTGGCGTGGCCCGGGACAACCGTGGGGACCTTGGGTGCGAAGTCCCCGCCGGGCATGAACTCGGTGGTGGCTGCGGTCTCCTGTGCCTCGGCCAGGGCCTCGGGGGTGATCCAGGGTGCCATTTCCCCGTCATCGAACCATTGGGGCGCCTTTTCGCACGCTGCCAGCAATTCGCGGACTTCCGGGGTGATGTACGCGGGCTGGAATTCCCGGACGTACGCGTAATCTCCGCCCTCGGGGTCCATGCGCTTATCCGCGTAGGCTCCGCGGCCGGGGATTTCCGTGTCGTAGGAGAGGCGCGGCGCGTTCTGTCCGAATGCCACTCCCCACGAGACCATATCCTGCTTGCCTACCACAATCTTGGTGCCGATCTGCTTGCGTCCGATCGTCCCGCCGAACAGTGCATTGTCGAATTGCTGGCTGCCGACCACCACGCGGTGATTCGAGGAACGGCCCATCATGAGGATGATGGTGAACCAGTCGATAAACGGCGGGGCGCCCTTCTGCTTGATGCCGTGCTTCCACCAGGTGTAGGCGAACCGGATCAGCGTCGGGAGTTCGTCCACCACGAGCGTGCGTGGCGTCAGTTCGTCGCGCAGTTTCGGGTCTGCGCCTTCCTGAACGGCCTGCTCGGCGGCGAGGATGGACACCAGGAATTCCGCGAAGGCGCCGATGCATGCGCGGGTGGTGGTGTGGATGCGAACGCCCGACTGTCCGAATGCCTCGGCCATGGAATTCACCTTGGTGTCGAGGATGTCTACGAGCCCTCCGTGCTGCCTAGCATGGACAACGGCCATGTAGAGGACCGTGGATTTACCCGATCCGGTGTCACCGGCCACGCCCCAATGGGGAGTCGCGGTTTGCGTGAAAACAAATTGATCGACGATTTCATAACCCTCGATCGTCTTGCCCACGTAGACTTTATGGGCCGTGCCGGACGACTTCCATGCAACTTGGGTGGGCAGCTGGGGCATTGGGCGGGGTGCGGGCTTCGGCGACCACTGTGCGTAAGGGGAGCGGCCCGCGAGGTGGTAGCTGGCGACCCACTCACCGGGCACCTTGGCCTGGATCGCCTGCGCCATGAGGCTGCGCTCGCCCTCGGTGCCGGACCAGTGCAGGGGGACCCGGATGGTGATCCGCGCGCTCTCCGCGCTCAGGTCGTCCGGGATGCTCAGCCAGTAGTCCTGCCCGCGCTCCTGGTCCTCCTGGCCCAGGCGCAGCACCTGCGTGAGGGAGGCCCACAGACCCGGGCCGTAGGTCTCCGCGTCCGTGGCCTGGTAGCCCTTGCCCCAGGCTCCGGCCGTGACGAGGGTGACCGGCACCGCGGCCGCGAGCGCGAGGATCGTCCAGGCGGGTTCCAGGATCAGCCCGGCCGCCGTGGTCAGCCCGCCCACGCGGGCCGCTGAGCGCCCGGCGTAGCGCCAGTGGTGCCAGCGGCCCAGCCCCCGGCCCACGGTCCGCACAGCGGCCCATGTGGCGCTCAGACCCCGGCCCGCGGCCGCGACCGCCCGCGCGACCCACGGCGGCATCCGGGCCATGTCCGACAGCCGCTTGCTTAGCCGGTCCCAGTCGATGGCGGGGCCGGCGGTCGCGTCCGCGGCGGGCAGCGCGATGGCGCCCAGCTCGGCCGTGGACAGCGGGTCGGTGCTCACGGTGCCGGGGCGCCAGAACGAGGCGTTGGTGCGCGCCTTGCCGCGCATCTCCTTGCCGGTGAGGAACCGCCAGCACAGGGTGCAGACGCGCTTGGTGACCACGGCCAGCCCCTCGAAGGTGTCCTCAATGAAGGCGTTGGCGGGGCTGCCCTTGGCGGCGGGCTTGCCCTTCTCCTCGCGATGGCGGGTGCCGATGCCGTACAGCGCGCCCACGACGACCGCGCCGCCCACGAGCACGGGCATCCAGTGCCCGTGGGTGAGGGCGACAGCGTCGTGGATCAAGCCGGTTTGGTGGCCGGTGTGGTCGGTGCCGGATTCGGCTGCTGCCTGGTGGTAGATGCTCATGTGGTGCTCCCTGGTGCTCCGTGTCTGGGGATCACCCCCGCCCGGCAGGTGGTCTGCCAGGACGCTGGCCTGCCGGGCGGGTGAGATCCCTTGTGTGGGCGCTGCTACCGATCGTGGCTGGTGGGACTGACAGGCGGCACCCGAGAATCCGGGGTGGCGCTGGAAGAGTCCGCCGGGCCGGTTTTGTTTGTCCTGGTATTGCCGGTGTTGGGTGATGTGTCCGCCAACCCTCGGTCCCACAGCAGCAGTTGGCCGGCCACAGGTCCGCTCAGCCGCTGGAGCTGTGCCGGGGTCACGGTGCCGCGTGCCATCGGGCCTCCCGAGCAAGGGCCGGGCGCCCGCGGGCGCCCGGCCGGTCGGTCACTTCCTGCGCTGTGCGGCGCGCTCCTCGCGCTCCGCGTCCTGCCGCGCCTCCCGCTCAACCGCACGGGCCTTGACGGCCTCGATCTGCCGGTCGATGCCCCGGGTTGGGTGACCCTTGGCGGCCAGCCGCCCCACGAGGAGGGCGAGCTGGGCGGTCTCCCAGGCGGTGTAGCCGCGCTGCGGCTCCGGCCCGGTCACGGGTACCACCCCTGCTCCGGCTCGGCGGCCGGAGCCGCCTGCGGCTGCTGCCGCGCCTCCCTGACGTACCGGTCGACGGTCGCGGGCGAGACCTGCATGCCCATCGCGCCCAGGGTCTGCCGGACGGCCTCGGGGCTCATCCCGGCCCGTGCCAGCCCGTGGGTGAGGGTGCGGGCCGAGGGCGGACGCTGCGCGGGCACCCGCTCCTCGTCGTCCTCCGGCCCGGCGTCCTCCGCCGGGGGGTTCCCGGAGACCGGGCGGACGGGCGGGGGCGTCTCCGCGTCTGTGGCCTGCGGGTATCCGCCCATCCGCGGGGAGTCCCCAGAGATCCGGCGGGCGCTGCGGTGCCGCTCCACCTGCTCCAGCACCGTGGCCGTGCTGGCGCCCGCGTCCACGGCCGCCATCATCGAGCGGTTCGCCTGGTCCATGGCCGAGCGCCACTCGCGCCCGGCGGTGCCGTAGGTGGACGCGATCGCCCGTGCCCGGATCTGGTCGACGACCGCGCGGTTGACCGCGTCCTCCCGAACCGTCCACGGCTCCGGCTCCGGCTCGACGTCGAGCACCTGGTGCTCGTCGACGCGCTGCACCTGGTGCTCGTCGAGGCTGACGCCGTACTGCACCTCGACCGCGCGGCGGTGCGCTGCAGCCTGCCCACGCGCCCGCTCCGAGGTCCGGTGCACGGTCGCGGTCGCCAGCATCGCGTGCGCCTCGCGGTGCTCCGCGTCCACCCAGGCCTGCGTGTCCGGGTCCAGCTCACAGACCAGATGCGACAGCACCGTGCTCCACAGCAGCTTGGCGCCCAGCGCGATCCCGGCACCAAACGCGCCTTGTGCCAGCGCCCCATGCAGATGGCCGTGGTAGGTGATGGCACCGACGGACACCGCCAGCAGCGCCAGGCCCACCCTCCGGGCCCGGCCGCGCCGGTCGGGCTGGTAGCGGGCCAGCCACTCCATTCCCTGCACCGCCAGCCACGCCACATCGAATGTGATCGCGCCGCCGTACGCGGCCCACGAGCCGCCCAGCAGGTCACCGATCGAGTACGTGGACCACACGACGGTCACCAGGGACAGCAGCCCGGCGAGCGCCAGCTCACCGCGCAGCAGCATCAGATCCCAGTCCCGCGGAACAGCCGGCTGTTCCGCCGGCCGCACCACCGTGTGGGCCCGGCCCTGCCGGGTCACCGTCTCCGTACGCGTCTGCGGCTTCATCGGGCACCGCCCGACCGCAGCGCCTCGGCCGCCCGCCGCGCCCGCTCAGCGGCCTCGGCCGCCTCCCGCGCCCGCCGCATCGCGCCCTCGGCCGCGCCCTCCGTGGCGGTGTCCGCCCATGTCATCGCGCCCGCAGGCGCACCGATACGATCCATCACAGATCGCCCTCCTGGTCATGTCAGGTGGGTGGTTCAGGCGCGGGCCGGTGCTCCAACACCGGCCCGTGCCGTCCGAGCGTCTCTGGCGCTCTCCGCCGTGCTCCGGCCCAGCTCGAATGGGCCGGAGC
>NZ_JBHTTQ010000199.1:0-5328 GCF_042794475.1 Streptomyces sp. NPDC056527 | reverse complement strand
GCCCCGCCTCCCGCACAGGGAAGCGGGGCGCTGCCGTGTCCACCACCCCGTACCGTTGCTCCGTGACCTCCCTCGACAGCGGCTTCTCGCAGGCCCGGCTCTGGCTGCGGGCGCATCCCCTCGCCTGCGACGCCGGCCTCGCCCTCGCCGTGCTCGCCTGCATGGTCACGGGGTCCTTCGCCGACCCCCACGGCAGTCCCAACGGGCCCACCTTCGGCGACCGCACCCCCGACGCCGCGAGCGTCCTCCTCATGGTGCTGGGTGCCGCCGCCCTCGTCCTGCGTCGGCGCGACCCCCTCGCAGTCCTCGCCTTCACCGGTGGCGTCACCCTCGTCGAGCTGATCACCGACGACCGTCCGGCCCCCGTCGCCATGAGCGCCGTCGTCGCGCTCTACACCGTCGCCGCCCGCACCGACCGCCCCACCACCTGGCGCGTCGGACTGCTCACCATGGGCGTCCTGTCGGGCGCCTCGATGCTCTTCGGACCCACCCCCTGGTACGCCCAGGAGAACCTCGGCGTCTTCGCCTGGGCCGGCATGGCCGCGGCCGCCGGCGACGCCGTCCGCAGCCGCCGCGCCTTCGTCGACGCCATACGGGAGCGGGCCGAGCGGGCGGAGCGGACCCGTGACGAGGAGGCCCGGCGCCGGGTCGCCGAGGAGCGCCTCAGGATCGCCCGCGACCTCCACGACGTCGTCGCCCACCACATCGCGCTGGTCAACGTCCAGGCCGGAGTCGCCTCCCACGTCATGGACAAGCGCCCCGACCAGGCCAAGGAAGCCCTCGCGCACGTCCGCGAGGCCAGCCGCTCCGCCCTCAACGAGCTGCGCGCCACGGTCGGCCTGCTCCGCCAGTCCGGCGACCCCGAGGCCCCCACCGAACCCGCACCCGGCCTCGGCGTCCTCGATGATCTGCTCGCCACCTTCCGTCACGCGGGCCTCCCCGTGGAGCTCGTCCGCACGGACGACGACCCGGGGCTTCCGGCCGCCGTCGACCTCGCCGCGTACCGGATCATCCAGGAGGCGCTGACCAACGTGCAGAAGCACGCGGGCCCGGACGCCAAGGCCGAGGTGAGCGTCATCCGGGTCGGCCGGACCGTCGAGATCACCGTCCTCGACAACGGAGTGCCGCAGCCGGCGACGCCCGCCGACACGGGCGGGCACGGACTGATCGGCATGAGGGAGCGCGTCACCGCGCTCCGCGGCACGCTGGCCGCGGCACCCCGCTACGGCGGCGGCTTCCGGGTCCAGGCGATACTGCCCGCAACGGCCCGTACGGGGGAGGACACATGACCATCCGGGTGCTGCTCGCCGACGACCAGGCCCTGCTCCGCAGCGCCTTCAAGGTGCTCGTGGACTCCGAGCCGGACATGGAGGTCGTCGCCGAGGCCGCCGACGGGGCACAGGCGGTCGCCCTCGCCCGGTCCACGGGGGCCGACGTCGTCCTGATGGACATCCGGATGCCCGGCACCGACGGGCTCGCCGCCACCCGCATGATCACCGCGGACCCGGAGCTGTCCGCCGTACGGATCGTCATGCTGACCACCTTCGAGGTCGACGAGTACGTCGTGCAGTCGCTCCGCGCCGGCGCCTCCGGCTTCCTCGGCAAGGGAGCGGAACCGGAGGAGCTGCTCAACGCCATCCGGATCGCCGCCGCCGGGGAGGCCCTGCTCTCGCCCGTGGCGACCAAGGGCCTGATCGCCAAGTTCCTTGCGCAGGCCGGAGGTTCGGACCCGGAGAACGGCGAGGACGCACCGGCGTACTCGGAGCGTCTGGCCGCCCTCACCACCCGCGAACGCGAGGTCCTCGTCCTCGTCGGCGGCGGCCACTCCAACGACGAGATCGCCGAACGCCTGGAGGTCAGCCCCCTCACGGTCAAGACGCACGTCAACCGGACCATGGCCAAGCTCGGCGCCCGCGACCGCGCCCAGCTGGTGGTCACGGCCTACGAGTCCGGCCTGGTACGTCCAAGGGTGGAGTGACGGAGTACCCCGGCGTACTCCAGACGCGGTATGCGCGGGATAAGGAATTGGACCCGGGGGCCGAGGACCCGGGGCTTCTCATGGCTGATGGTGTTAGCGGGCACCCCTGGATCGTCCTGGCGCCCGCCTGCCGAGTACGCCACAGAAGAGAGACCCCATGTCCTGGCTGTCCAGATTCAGCCTCGCGCAACGGGCCCTGATCGGGCTGATGTCCATCGTCGCCATCGTCTTCGGGGCGATCGCGATACCGCAGCTGAAGCAGCAACTGCTGCCCTCGATCGAGCTCCCGATGGTCTCGGTCCTCGCTCCCTACCAGGGCGCGTCGCCCGACGTGGTCGAGAAGCAGGTCGTCGAACCGCTCGAGAACACCATCAAGGCCGTCGACGGCATCAAGGGCGTGACCTCCACGGCGTCCGAGGGCAGCGCCGTCATCATGGCCACCTTCGACTACGGCGACGAGGGCACCAAGCAGCTCGTCGCCGACGTCCAGCAGGCCGTGAACCGGGCGCGCGCGGTGCTCCCGGACGGTGTCGACCCGCAGGTCGTCGCCGGCTCGACGGACGACATCCCGACCGTCGTCCTCGCCGTGACCTCCGACAAGGACCAGCAGGCCCTCGCGGACCAGCTGGAGCGGACCGTCGTCCCGGCCCTGGAGGACATCGACGGCGTCGGCCAGGTCTCCATCGACGGCGTCCAGGACCTCCAGGTCTCCGTGACCCCCGACGAGAGGAAGCTCGCGGCGGCCGGGCTGAACTCCATGAAGCTCGCCCAGGCCCTCCAGGCGGGCGGCGCCACGGTCCCGGCCGGCTCGTTCTCCGAGGCAGGCAAGAGCCGTACGGTCCAGGTCGGCGGCGGCTTCACCTCGCTCCGCCAGATCCAGGACCTGCGCGTCAAGCCCGACCAGGGCAAGGCCGTCCGCGTCGGCGACGTGGCCACGGTGAAGCAGGAGGAGTCCTCCCGGGTCTCCATCACCCGCACCAACGGCAAGCCCAGCCTGGCGGTCCTGGCCACCATGGACAACGACGGCAGCGCCGTCGCCATCTCCGAGGCGGTCAAGGACAAGCTGCCCGAGCTCCGCAAGGACCTCGGCGCCGGCGCCGACCTGACGGTCGTCTCCGACCAGGGCCCGGCCGTCTCCAAGTCGATCTCCGGTCTCACGACCGAGGGCGCGCTCGGCCTCGTCATGGCCGTCCTCGTGATCCTGGTCTTCCTCGCCTCGATCCGCTCGACGCTGGTCACGGCGGTCTCCATCCCGCTCTCGGTCGTCCTGGCCCTGATCGTGCTGTGGACCCGTGACCTCTCGCTCAACATGCTGACCCTGGGCGCCCTCACGATCGCGATCGGCCGGGTCGTCGACGACTCGATCGTTGTCCTGGAGAACATCAAGCGGCACCTCGGCTATGGCGAGGAGCGCGAGTCGGCGATCCTCACCGCGGTCCGCGAGGTCGCGGGCGCCGTGACCTCCTCGACCCTCACCACGGTCGCCGTCTTCCTGCCGATCGGTCTGGTCGGCGGCATGGTCGGCGAGCTGTTCGGTTCGTTCAGCCTGACGGTCACCGCCGCGCTGCTGGCCTCTCTCCTGGTCTCCCTCACCGTCGTACCGGTCCTCTCGTACTGGTTCCTGCGCGCCCCCAAGGGCACGTCGGCGGACCCGGACGAGGCCCGGCGCCTCGCGGAGGAGAAGGAGAACAAGAGCCGCCTCCAGCGCCTGTACGTCCCGGTGCTGCGCTTCGCGACCCGTCGCCGCCTCACCAGCGTGGCGATCGCGATCGTCGTCCTGGTCGGCACCTTCGGCATGGCCCCGCTCCTGAAGACCAACTTCTTCGACCAGGGCGAGCAGGAGGTCATGAGCATCAAGCAGGAGCTGGCTCCGGGCACCAGCCTCGTGGCGGCCGACGAGGCCGCCCGGAAGGTGGAGAAGGTCCTGTCCTCCACCGAGGGCGTGAAGGACTACCAGGTCACGGTCGGCTCCTCGGGCTTCATGGCGGCCTTCGGCGGCGGTACGGGCGCCAACCAGGCCTCGTACCAGCTGACCCTGGAGGACTCGGCGTCGTACGAGAAGACGCGCGACGCCATCGACGAGGCCCTCGGCAAGCTCGACGGCATCGGCGACACGACGATCGCGGCGGGCGACGGCTTCGGCAGCCAGGACCTGAGCGTGGTGGTCAAGGCATCCGACGCGGACACCCTGAAGAAGGCGTCCGAGGCGGTCAAGGCCGAGGTCGCGGAGCTCGACGACGTCACCGACGTCCAGAGCGACCTGTCGCAGTCCGTGCCGCGGATCTCCGTCACGGCCAACGCGAAGGCGGCGGACCTCGGCTTCGACGACACGGCGCTCGGCATGGCCGTGGCCCAGGCGGTCCGCGGCACCCCCGCCGGCAAGGCGATCCTCGACGACACCGAGCGGAACGTCGTCCTGACCTCGGCGAACCCGGCCACGACGATGGACGGCCTCAAGAAGCTGCCGCTGGGCCCGGTCAAGCTCGGCGACATCGCCGAGGTGAAGCTGGTCCCCGGCCCGGTCTCGATGACCCGGATCGACGGTGCCCGCGCGGCGACGATCACGGCCAAGCCGACCGGTGACAACACGGGCGCGGTCAGCGCCGAGCTCCAGACGAAGATCAACGCGCTGGACCTGCCGGAGGGCGCGACGGCCTCCATCGGCGGTGTCTCCGAGGACCAGTCCGAGGCGTTCGTCAACCTGGGCCTGGCGATGCTCGCCGCGATCGCGATCGTCTTCATGCTCCTGGTCGCGACCTTCAAGTCCCTGATCCAGCCGCTGATCCTGCTGGTGTCGATCCCGTTCGCGGCGACCGGCGCGATCGGTCTCCTGGTCGTGACGGGCACCGCGATGGGCGTCCCGGCCATGATCGGCATGTTGATGCTGATCGGCATCGTGGTCACCAACGCGATCGTCCTGATCGACCTGATCAACCAGTACCGGGCCCAGGGCCTGGGCGTCGTCGAGGCGGTCGTCGAGGGTGGCCGCCACCGTCTGCGCCCGATCCTGATGACGGCGCTGGCGACGATCTTCGCGCTGCTCCCCATGGCGCTCGGCATCACCGGCGAGGGCGGCTTCATCGCCCAGCCGCTGGCGGTCGTGGTGATCGGCGGTCTGATCACCTCGACGCTGCTGACGCTGCTCCTGGTCCCGACGCTCTACGCGATGGTGGAGCTCCGCAAGGAGCGCCGCGCGAAGAAGAAGGCGGCGAAGCGGTCGAGGAAGACCGACGTCCCGGAGCAGCCGACGGACGCGAACACGAACACGGACACGGACGCGGACCTGCTGGACGCGCTGGACGTCTGACGCGCCCGCGGGCGACGGCCGGAGGCCCGGCTCGGCACCGACG
>NZ_JBHTTQ010000198.1:0-5456 GCF_042794475.1 Streptomyces sp. NPDC056527 | reverse complement strand
GGCGACGGCCGTACGCCCCTTCCGCGTATCCGGGTCTCGGTGCCGGGGACGGCGGCTCAGGCGTGCAGCTCGCCGTCGACGACGGTGACCGCGTGGCCGGTCAGCAGGGTGCGGTCGCCGCGCAGCCGGGTGCGGACGATGCCGGTGCGGGCACCGCCCTGGAACCCGGTCAGGTCGTCGCGGCCGAAGCGGGCGGACCAGAACGGTGCGAGCGCGGTGTGGGCGCTGCCGGTGACCGGGTCCTCGTCGATGCCGACGCCCGGGAAGAAGCCGCGCGAGACGAAGTCGTAGCCGCGCTCGGGCTGTTCGGCCGCGGCCGTCGCGATGACACCGCGGTCGGAGAGGTGCGCCAGCGCCGCGAAGTCGGGCGTCAGGGACCGGACGGTCGCCTCGTCGCGCAGCTCGACGACGAGGTCGCCGATGTGGGCCGAGGTGTCGTGGACGGAGACGGCTTCCGCGCCCAGCGCCTTCTCCAGGCCCTCCGGGGCGGGTACCGCGGTCAGCGTGGAGGTCGGGAAGTCCATGGTGATGGTGCCGTCGTCGGCGGCGGTGGCGCTGAGGACGCCGCAGCGGGCGGCGAACCGGACGGTCCCGGTCGCGGCGCCGGTCGTGTGCAGGACGTGGGCGGTGGCGAGGGTGGCGTGGCCGCACATGTCGACCTCGGTGGCGGGGGTGAACCAGCGCAGGGCCCAGTCGGCCTCGCCGTCGGGCGGCAGGGGGTGCGCGAAGGCGGTCTCGGAGAGGTTGACCTCGGCGGCCACCTTCTGGAGCCAGTGGTCGTCGGGGAAGGAGTCGAGGAGGAGGACCCCTGCCGGATTGCCGGAGAAGGGGCGGTCGGTGAACGCGTCGACGATTCGGATCCGCATGGCACGGAACGTACCGGCGCCGTAAAGCCGCAGGCCAAGGCCAATCCGGGACGACTGGACCTGTCGGGTGTTGGCAAACGAACTGTTCCGATATATCGTTGACGCATCGCGACAGTTCAACGATGTACCCGATGGAAGGAGCGTTGCGATGCGTTCACATGGACACGAACACGGACATGGAGACTGCGGACCCGGCCCTCGTGGTCGGGGAGGCTCTCGCGGTGACTTCGAGGGGCGGCGCGCCGCCTTCGGACAGTTCGGGCCCGGCTTCGGCGGCGGACCGTGGGGCGGAGGCCCCTTCGGAGGCGGCAGGGGCCGCGGCGGTGGCCGGGGTCGGGCGCGGCGCGGAGATGTCCGCGCCTCGATCCTCACGCTGCTGAGGGACCGCCCGATGCACGGTTACGAGATGATCCAGGAGATCGGTGAGCGCAGCGGCGGGGCGTGGAAGCCCAGCCCCGGCTCGGTCTACCCGACCCTGCAGCTCCTCGAGGACGAGGGTCTGATCGTCAGCGAGAGCGAGGGCGGCAAGAAGCTGTTCACGCTCACCGAGGCCGGTCGCGCCGAGGCCGAGTCGGGGCCCGAGGCCCCCTGGGAGGAGGCTGGGCGCGGTGTCGACTGGGAGGCCATGAACGAGGTCCGCCAGGCCGGCTTCGGCCTGATGGAGGCGTTCGGCCAGGTCTGGAAGACCGGCAGCGCCGAGCAGCGGCAGAAGGCGATCTCGGTGATCAACGAAGCCCGCAAGAAGCTGTACCTGATCCTGGCCGACGAGCACTGAGTCGACCGGACGGGGGGTGGGGCCCACGGGGTGTGCCGTGGGCCCCTCCCGTGTGCGTGTCGGATGGCCGCTCAGGCCACCAGGCCGGCCAGCTTCCGGAGGGACTCGTTGAGCGCCGCGGTGGCCGAGTCCTTCAGCTTGCCCGCCATCAGCGAGACGGCCGCGCCGGTGAACTCGCCGTCGATCCGGACCGTGGTGGCGTCCCCGTCCGCCGCGAGCGAGTAGCGCGTGCCGACGTTGACCCCCATCGGGCCCTTGCCCCGGATGGCCAGCACCCGGGTGGTCTCCAGCTCCTCGACCGTCCAGGTCACCTCGGCGGGGAAGCCCATCAGCTTCATGTTCTCCGCGAAGGTGGCGCCCTGTTCGAGCGTGGCCGGACCGCCGTTCGGGAAGCTGGTGTGGGTGGCGTTCCACTCGCCGTACGAGGTGAAGTCCGTCAGCTGCGCCCAGACCTTCTCGGCCGGCGCATCGATCCGTGCCTCCGCGCTGACTTCGGCCATACGACCACCCCTTCACGGGTTCCGCGTGTTCTCGTCGGACTTCGGTGTCGACGGAACGTAGCCGGGCGGTCGTCAACATTCAATACTGATGAACCGTCAGTTCTTCGACTTCGCCGATCCACCACATCCGCGCGGCGTCGAACCAGTCGGAGGCCCGTGGCCCTCCACCCTCCTCGTGGCAGTGGAACGCGGCCCAGAAGAGATCGGCCGGCAGCGCTTCCCGCGGCGCGTACACGCGGTAGACGTACTGCCGCCCGTCGAGCGCGAGCAGGGCGACCATCCAGAACATACTCACAGGACGAAACGCGAGGGCGCCGTGGTTGCGTTCGGGGCGCATGGCAAGGCGGCGCGCGCCCCCAAGGGGAGAACATCCCGAATCTCCTCCGTAGGGATGAGGGGCCGCCCGTCCGTGCCCACCTCCCGTGGGATGCGCACATGCTCCTCCACGGGGATGTCTCGGCCGCCCGGGGCTGATGAGGTGGGAGAGTGCATAGTCCTGTCCCTCGCGTGCCCCGACAGCCCGTGGCACGCCGCCCGGAGATCCAGCTCAGCCGCCTCACCGCCGAACTCGCGACGGTCGTGGCGACCGCGCGCCGCAGAGCCCTGCGTGACGGGGACCGGCAGATCGACACCGCCCATCTGCTCCACTCGCTCATCGAATCCGATCCCGAGGTCGGCGCCGCCTTCGCGGGCGGGCCGCAGCTCGCGCGCGTCCTCGGCTATCTCGTCCAGCGCTCCATCGGCTACGGCCTGCGCTGGCAGGGCTCCGTCGAGGACTCCGGCACCCTGGGAGTCGCAAGCGACGTCGATCCCGCGGCGGACGGCTGGTCGCCCGCCGCGGCCGCCGCGATGGACCGGGCCGGGGAGCGGGCCGCGCTGCGCGGCGAGCCACGCGCGCGTGGCCTCGATCTCCTGGCCGTGATCGCCTCGGATCCCGACAGCCGGGCGGTCGAGGTGCTCGGCCGGGCGGGGGTCGATCCGCTCGTCCTGGCCGACCGGATCGGGGAGCTGTCTCAACAGGTGTAACGGGGGTTACACGCCTGACGCAGTCCTGCCATGATGGCCCGATGCACGCGTCTCAGGGGAGAAGCGCCGGCCTGGGAATCGCCCTGGCCTCGGCCTTCGCATTCGGTGGTTCAGGTGTGGCGGCGAAGCCGCTGATCGAGGCAGGCCTCGATCCGCTCCATGTGGTGTGGCTCCGGGTGGCCGGCGCCGCCCTCGTCATGCTCCCGGTCGCCTGGCGCCACCGCGACCTGCTGCGTCGCAAGCCCGTGCTCCTTCTCGGCTTCGGACTCCTCGCCGTCGCGGGCGTCCAGGCCTTCTACTTCGCCTCGATCTCCCGGATCCCCGTCGGGGTCGCGCTGCTCATCGAGTACCTCGCCCCCGCTCTCGTCCTCGGCTGGGTCCGCTTCGTCCAGCGCCGGCCGGTCACCCGCGCCGCCGCGCTCGGCGTCGTCCTCGCCGTCGGCGGTCTGGCGTGTGTGGTGCAGGTCTGGTCGGGGCTCAGCTTCGACCTGCTCGGACTGCTGCTCGCGCTCGGCGCCGCCTGCTGCCAGGTCGGCTACTTCGTCCTCTCCGACCACGGCGGCGACGAGTCCGACCCGGTCGACCCGCTGGGTGTCATCGCGTACGGACTCCTCATCGGCGCGCTCGTGCTCACCGTCGTCGCCCGGCCGTGGGGAATGGACTGGTCCCTGCTCGGCGGCGACGCCGACATGGACGGCACGAAGGTGGCCGCCTGGCTGCTTCTCGGCTGGATCGTGCTGATCGCCACGGTCCTCGCCTATGTCACCGGGATCGTCTCGGTGCGCAGGCTCTCACCGCAGGTGGCCGGAGTCGTCGCCTGCCTGGAGGCGGTGATCGCGACCGTACTGGCCTGGGTGCTGCTCGGTGAGCACCTGGCGGCGCCGCAGATCATCGGCGGCGCGGTGGTGCTCGTCGGCGCGTTCATCGCCCAGTCGTCGACGCCGAAGCCGGCCTCGGCGGAGCCGGTGGCCGGGTCGGAGGCCGAGGCCGGAGCCGGGTCTCGGGTCGGTGCCGGGTCCGCTGCGAGCGACCCGGAGGCCGAGTTGTCCGCCGGTCGGACCGCCCCGTAAGGTGCCGATCATGCATTCGACCGTACTTCCGCCTCCTGCCGCCTAGGCGCGGGCGGCACTCTCCCTGACGAAGACCGGGCTCGGGCAGTCCCCGAGCGGTTCGTCGCTGCCCGCGTGCGGATCCGAGCGACCACACCACCCCGTCTTCACACGGAGAAGCACGTGTCGAACTCCTCCACGTCCGCGGCGGCCCTGCCTGCCGTCGGGCGGAGTCTCCTCTATCTGATCGTCGCCGGCGTCGCCTGGGGCACGGCCGGGGCCGCGGCCTCGCTGATGTTCCGGGTCAGTGACATGGGTCCCCTGGCGCTGTCCTTCTGGCGCTGCGTCGGCGGCCTGGTCCTGCTGCTGGGGGCGCTGGCCCTGCGGCCCGGACGCCCCGCCGCCCAGGCGGCGGAACCGCGCAGGCGGCGGCTGATCCGCATCCTCGGCACGGGGATCGGGCTGACCGTCTTCCAGAGCGCCTACTTCGCCGCCGTCGAGGCGACCGGGCTGGCCGTCGGCACCGTCGTCACGCTGGGCGCGGGTCCGGTACTCATCGCCCTCGGCGCCAGGCTCACCATGGGCGAACGGCTCGGTGGCGGCGGCGCTGCCGCCGTGGGCGGGGCGCTCGCGGGACTGGCCGTCCTCGTACTGGGCGGCGAGAGCGGCGAGGTCAGGCCGCTCGGCGTGGGCCTCGCGGTGCTCTCCGCCGCCGGATACGCGGCCATCACCCTGCTGACCCGGTGGCTCGGCCGTGACGGCGGCGGCTCCGACGCGCTGTCGACGACCACCTGGGCCTTCGCCGTCGGCGCGGCGGGGCTGCTGCCGATGGCGGCCGTCGAGGGCCTGTTCCCGCACACCGACCAGCCCGTGCAGGTGCTCGGGCTGCTGGTGTACGTGGCGGCGGTGCCGACGGCGCTCGCCTACGCGCTCTACTTCGCCGGGGCGGCGGTGGTGCGCGCGGCGACCGTGTCCGTGATCATGCTGCTCGAACCGGTGAGCGCGGCGGCGATCGCGGTGACCGTGCTGGGGGAGGAGCTGACCGCCGCCACCGTGATGGGCACGTTGTTGCTGCTCACGGCGGTGACGGGGCTCGCCTTCGCCGAGGCGCGGGACGCCGCTGTGCGGCGCGCGGAGGCCCCGGCGTAGTCCATCCCTCGGCGGCGGGCCCGGTGGGGTGTCCATCGGGCCCGTCGGCGAGCGCCTGCCCGCACCTCTACGGGCGGCGGCGCACCTGGTG
>NZ_JBHTTQ010000197.1:0-5557 GCF_042794475.1 Streptomyces sp. NPDC056527 | reverse complement strand
TGTGTATAAGAGACAGGATCCGGCTAGTTCTCCTCGTCCGGGGAGTCCGCCCCGGCATCGTCCGGAATGGTCGGTTCCGGCTGCTCGGGCAGCTCGGCGGCGAGCGCCGCCGCGGCCTGGACGAGGGGAAGAGCGAGCATGGCCCCGGTTCCCTCACCCACGGAGACGCCGTGGTCGAGCAGCGGGTTGAGTGCCATCCGGTCCAGCGCCTTCGCCTGCGCCGGCTCCCCGCTGACCTGACCCGCCAGCCACCAGTCCGGCGCCCGGAACGCCGCCCGCTGCGCCACCAGCGCACAGGCCGCGCCCACCACGCCGTCCAGGATCACCGGCATCCGGCGCACCGCGCTCTGCAGCAGGAACCCCGTCATCGCCGCCAGGTCGGCCCCGCCGACCGCCGCGAGCAGTTCCAGCTGGTCGCCCAGGACCGGCCGGGCGCGTCGCAGCGAGTCCCGGACCGCCGCGCACTTGCGCATCCACGCCAGGTCGTCGATCCCGGCTCCGCCCCGGCCGGTCACGACGGAGGCGTCCGTCCCGCACAGGGCCGCGATCAGCGTCGAGGCCGGTGTCGTGCCGCCCACGCTCAGATCGCCGAGCACGACCAGGTCCGTGCCCGAATCGGCCTCCTCGTCGGCGATCGTCATGCCCAGCCGTACCGCTGCCTCGGTCTCCTCCGCGGTCAGCGCGTTCTCGATGTCGATCCGGCCGCTGCCGCGCCGCACCCGGTGGCGGACCACCTCGGCCGGCAGCAGCTCCGGCTCGCAGTCCAGACCGGCGTCGACCACCCGCACCGGGACGTTCGCCGCGCGGGCGAGCACCGCCACCGGGCTCGCGCCGTCGAGGACCGAGCGGACCAGCTCGTACGCGGTGCCGGCCGGACGGCCGGACACCCCGAGCGAGGCCACCCCGTGATCGCCCGCGAAGAGCACCACGCGCGGCTGCTCGATCGCCCGAACCTTGACCGAACCCTGAGCCGCCGAGAGCCACTCGCCGAGCTCGTCGAGCCGGCCGAGCGCACCGGGCGGAACGATCAACCGCTCCCGGCGTTCCTCGGCGTCACGCCGTACCCCGCCGTCGGGGCGCTCGATCAGATCGGAGAAGTCGTCCAGGTTCAAGGCTCTTCCTTGTGGCGTCGGCGGTGGCCATCGGTGATCGCACCCTACCCGCGCAGCACCAGAGCCTGTCCCGCGACGACGAGGAGTACCTGCTCGCACTCGTCGCCGAAGGCCGCGTTCAGCCGGCCCAGCTCGTCCCGGAAGCGCCGCCCCGCCGCGGTGGCGGGCACGACCCCCGAGCCCACCTCGTTGGTGACGGCGACGACCGTACGGGACGTGGCCCGCACCGCCGCAACCAGCTCCTCGACGCGCTTCCGCAGAGCCTCCTGCCCGCCGCTCGCCCACTGCTCGTCGTCCCAGGCCCCCACCCGGTCCATCGCGTCCGTCAGCCACAGCGACAGGCAGTCGATCAGCAGCGCCGGGCCCTCGGCCTCCGCGAGGAGCGGTACGAGGTCGCAGGTCTCGGCCGTGCGCCAGGAGCCGGGCCGCCGGTCCCGATGGAGGGCCACCCGCTGCGCCCACTCCGGGTCGTCCCGCCGGGTCCCGGAGGTCGCCACGTACATCACCTCGGGGAACGTCTCCAGGCGCCGCTCGGCCTCCACCGACTTGCCCGACCGGGCCCCGCCGGTCACCAGCGTCCTGCGCGGCACGTCCGGTACGGCGTGGTACTCGCCGACGTACAGCGTCGTGCCGTCCGGCACCGTCCGCGCCCCGGCCGCCGCGAGCCGCCGGTCCAGTTCCTCACCGCCCGGCACGTCGTGGTCGAGATGGACGGCGATCACCTCGGTGTTCGCGGAGACGGCCCCGGTCGCCCGCAGCCGGGCCAGCGCGTCCGGGCGGCCCGTGGCGTCCATGACGACCATGTCGTACGGACTGCGGTGATCGTCGGTCAGACCGGCGGGGGAGCCGCCCGGCGGCAGATAGAGCAGCCGCTCGCCCTCCGGCGACGTCACCTCGTACCCCGTACCGGGCGAGTCCATCGACACGGCCCGCACCCGGTGTCCGCTGATCAGCGTCAACTCCCGTCCGTCCGGCACCCGTCCCGCGGACGGCAGCCCGGCCGGCACCTCCACGGCCGGTCCGTCGTGCGGGTGGGTCAGCAGCACCTGCCGTACACCGACCAGCGAATGCCCCGCGCGGGCGGCGGCCAGCGCGGCCCCCGGCGTCAGGTCGAGCAGCAGCGCCTCGTCCACGAGCAGCGCGGTGGCGGCCCGCGCACGGTCACCGCGGGAGGTCGCGCACACGGCGCAGGGGCAGTCGGGGCGGGGGAGCCCGAGGGGGGCGCCGGTGCCGAGCAGAGTCAGTTCCACCCATTGATCCTCCCGCGTCACCGCGAGGGGTGCGCGCCCGGCTACGCTGCGGGCAGGAAACCGATCATCCGGTGAGCCTCAGGAGGCGGACATGGCATGGACGTGGCGGTTCGAGAAGTCCGACGGCACGGAGACCGCTCCCGCGGTGGAACCGGAGGACTGGACGACCCAGGGCGACGCCGAGTCCTGGATCGGTGAGGTCTGGAAGGACCTTCTGGAGGGCGGGGCGGACCAGGCCACCCTCTTCGAGGACGACACCAAGATCTACACGATGTCGCTGAACGCGGAGGCGTAGGACTCCCGGCGGCCGGTCCCTCCGCGGGCCCGGCCGCTCACCGTCCCGCCCCCCGTCGGGCGCGGGACGCGCGGGGCGTCAGCCCCGGACACCGCACAGGTGGAGCAGCGCCGCTATCCGGCGGTACGGCTCCGTCCGCCCGGCACGGTCCTCGGCGGCGAGCAGCCGCTCCAGCTCCTCGGCGGCCGGCAGGCCCACGTCGCCCGCCATCCCGTCGGTGAAGACCCGCACGCCGTACCAGGCATGCAGCGGTGCGGCGATCCCCGCCAGCGTCGACGTCAGCGCGTCGAGGCGGTCGGCCCGCACCTTGAATCCGCTGTCGTCGGTGTACGTGTCCGACTCGAAGCCGGTCAGCGCGCCCGACCAGTCCCCGGCCAGGCCGGGCCGCATGGACAGCGCGTCCGCGTTCCGTACCACCAGGGAGAGCAGACCGCCGGGGGCCAGCATCCGGGCGAGGCCCGCGAGCAGGGCGTCCGGCTCGTCCGCGTACATCAGGACACCGTGGCAGAGCACCACGTCGAAGCTGCCCGGGAGGAAGTGCACACCGGTCTCGCGGCCGTCGCCCTCGATCAGCCGGACCCGTTCACGGATCCCGGCCGGTTCGGTGGCCAGCGAGTCCCGGGCGGCCTTGAGCAGCTCGGGATCGGCCTCCAGACCGGTCACCGTGTGACCCGCCCTGGCCAGCCGAAGGGCCTGGGTTCCCTGCCCCATGCCCGCGTCCAGGATCCGCAGCCGCTGCCCCACCGGGTAGCGGCCGGCTATCTGCTCGTCGAGCTGGCGCGCGATGAGCTCCTGACGGACGGTCTCGCGCAACCCCCCGTACCCGCTCGGCCACGGGGAGGCGGCGGGCAGCAGCGGACCGCTGCCCGCGCCGGAACCGGAGCCGTTCGTGCTCAGGGCCGCTCTCCGCGCTTGACCTGCGGCTTCGGCAGTCGCAGTCGGCGCATCTGGAGCGTACGCATCAGGCCGTAGGCCACGGCACCCCGCTTCGGCTCGTTCGGGAAGCGCTCGTTCAGCTGCTTCTTCAGACGGAGCCAGATGCCGATCGAGTCGATGACGATCATCACGATCACACCGAGCCAGAGCAGCAGCGAGATGTTCTGCAGCGCCGGGACGCGGATCATCGACAGGACGAGGATCACCACGGCCATCGGGAGGAAGAACTCCGCGATGGAGAAGCGCGAGTCGACGAAGTCGCGCACGAAGCGGCGGACCGGACCCTTGTCACGGGCCGGCAGATAACGCTCGTCGCCGCTGGCCAGAGCCTCGCGCTGACGGGCCAGGTCGGTGCGGCGGGCCTCGCGGGCGCGCTTGGTGGCCTCCTTGCGGTCGGTCGGCACCGTCGCGGCGCGACGGCGCTGGGTCTGCGCCTCACTCCGCTTCGGGGTCGGGCGGCCCTTGGGGGCCTCAGGGTCGCGGGGCTGCTTGGAGAGGTCCGCCGTCACCTTGTCGGTGGGGGCCTTCTCTTCCTTGGAACGGCTACGGAACACATTCCCCAGAGTACGTGGTGGGGGGTGTGGACCCCAGTCCGGCCGGGAACGATCCGGTATCGGCCTGCGTCTGTGGGGGTACGCACGGACGACACGCACGCTTTCCCTGAGGTCCATCTACACCCTGGGCCTGAGGAAGCCCAGGCGTAGTCGTCCTTGGGGAGGAGCACATCCGCCCCCGAACAGTGCGGTAATGGAGGCAGGGACCGTACTGTGGATCCTGTTGGAGTGCTTGAGCCGAGTCCGTCAGAAGGGGGCGCGCGAAGCCCATGAGCGGTGTCATGAAGCGTATGGGGATGATCTTCCGCGCGAAGGCAAACAAGGCCCTCGACCGGGCCGAGGATCCGCGCGAGACCCTCGATTACTCCTACCAGAAGCAGCTGGAGCTCCTGCAGAAGGTCCGGCGGGGCGTCGCCGACGTGGCGACGTCGCGCAAGCGGCTCGAACTGCAGCTGAACCAGCTCCAGGGCCAGTCCGCCAAGCTGGAGGACCAGGGCCGCAAGGCGCTGGCGCTCGGCCGTGAGGACCTGGCCCGCGAGGCGCTGTCCCGCCGGGCCGCGCTGCAGCAGCAGGTGAGCGACCTCGAGGTGCAGCACCAGACGCTGCAGGGCGAGGAGGAGAAGCTCACGCTGGCCGCGCAGCGACTCCAGGCCAAGGTCGACGCCTTCCGTACGAAGAAGGAGACGATCAAGGCGACCTACACCGCCGCGCAGGCGCAGACCAGGATCGCCGAGTCGTTCTCCGGCATCTCGGAGGAGATGAGCGACGTCGGCGTGGCGATCCAGCGCGCCGAGGACAAGACGGCCCAGCTGCAGGCCCGGGCCGGCGCGATCGACGAGCTGCTCGCCTCGGGCGCGCTCGACGACCAGTCGGGCCTGGCCAAGGACGACATCCAGGCGGAGCTGGACCGGCTCTCCGGCGGTACGGACGTCGAGCTGGAGCTCCAGCGGATGAAGGCCGAGCTGGCCGGCGGCCCTTCGGACTCGAAGCAGGCGATCGAGGGCGGTACGGGCACGCCGCAGGACCAGGCCCAGGGCCGGCCGTCCTCCAACCCCAGGTTCGACAAGCAGTAAGGACGGCGCGTCATGATCGTAAGGATCATGGGGGAGGGCCAGTGGGAGCTGGCCGACAGTCACTTCGCCGAGCTGAACAAGCTGGACGACGAACTGCTCGCCGAGATGGAGTCGGGAGACGCCGACGGCTTCCGCCGTACGTTCTCGGCCCTGCTCGACGCGGTCCGCCGCCTCGGCGAGCCCCTCCCCGTCGACGCACTGGAACCTTCGGAACTGATTCTCCCGGAACCGGACGCGACGCTCGAAGAGGTCCGGGAGATGCTCTCCGACGACGGTCTGATTCCGGGCTGACGCCTCCGACATCGACGGCAGCGCCCCGCCTCCCGCACAGGGAAGC